>JANQLN010000047.1 GCA_028280575.1 Clostridia bacterium | reverse complement strand
TATTGCAGTTTTGATAATGGAAATGAAAGCGAAGGATATAGAAACAGCACTTCGAAACTTCAATGAGCGTGTCGGGCTGGTGGAGGTATCCTTCCTTTGTAATGCGCTTATTGGGCTATACCGTGGAGAGCATCAAGGTGAGGCTCTAATGTATCTTGCAAAAGACATGGATATAAAAGCAAAGGAAGCCTTGAGAAAAAAACTCAACAGACTTCCAAGAAAAATAAAGATTGCTTCAATACCACTTGTTGCAGTAACCCTTGGAAGCCTTTTATACGTCATAGGCTCTCATCTGATTAAATCAGCCGGGGGTCTTTTTTAATGTGAAAACGGGGCAACCCTTTTCAAATAAAATATTTTTTGGAGGTTAAAGCATGAGAAACATGGCAAGAACACTCAAATCTAAAAATTCAGGGAGGTCGAACAACGTGAGAAAAAACAAAATGGGAAATGTATTTAAGAAAGCAAAAGGGCTAATGTGTAACAAGTCCGGTGACCAGATGACAGGCTGGCTAATTGTGGTGTTGGTTGTGGTTGTCGTTGGCGCAGTATTTATGACGCTGTACCAGGATTCCATAACGACTATTTGGAACAGCATAGTCTCGAAAATAACTAGTCTGTTAACCTAGAAGATGCGGCGATTGAGTAATATCGCCGAAATAGGGGTGTAAAGGTATGAACAACCGGAACCTGTGGGGGAGATATTCTCCCCCTTTTAAAAAAGTATTGTTGAATCGAAAAGGCAGTGCCTACTTTGAATTAATTATCAAGACGATTATAGTGATTACGTTAATGGCAACGGTGATGTCATTTTTAAGTATATTTATTACTTACCTTAATTTAAACCATATATGCCGCCGGGTAGTCCGTGTTATTGAGTTGGAAGGACAGGTATCTGACAACGTATATGATGTTTTTTACAGGCTCAAGCAGCAGACCAACTTGTCACCGACCATGAGCGTTGAAGAAGTCAATTATTGTGATGAACGAAACCAACGAATTCAGTTAAGAGAAACATTTACAGTGAAGATGAAATACAATCATGCCTTTACTGTTTTCCGGCCTTCCTCCTCTCCACCTGTACAAATCAATATTCCCATGGAGGTAAGTATCACGGGAATGTCAGAAAAGTACTGGAAGCTTTTAGAATGAAGATTTTTGTGAAAAGTGGAGTGCGGAAAGGAGTGAATATATGAGGCTACTCATTTTAAAAAGTAAAAAAGGCGATGGACTGGTGTATATTTTCATACTTATCTTTTTTATTATTACCCTTGCAGCCATCGTCATTGAATATTTCAGGATGGACAGCCTTTACCAGCAAGTAGATTATGTGCTCCGGCGAGGTGTCAATTCCTCGGTAGAGTATGCAATGCTGGACGAATACCGTAAAGACGGTATTGCCCGGATGGACAGTACCCTTGCAGAAGAAAGGCTATATCAATACTTTTATGAAAATATGAAGCTGGACGGGGATCTGAACAAATACTCTGGTGAACAATGGATATACACCTTAGAAATTCAGAGCATTAACGTCACCGACCAGCCGCCCAGGCTTGTTCTTAAAGGACAGCTTAAAACCCGCAGTATTTTCAGCTTTCTAACAGGTGAAATACGGCTGCCATTTACCCTGTCCAGCAGCAACAACAGAATTGAGTAAGGAGGTTTGCCATGAAGCAAAAAGTGAAGTTTATTGTGCCCTTTGTGCTTTTATGTTTATTAATGCCGTTAAATTCTTTTTCTATGCCTGACAGCAATATACGGCTGGAAGTACATTCTCCTATAAACAGTTTGGATAGTGAAAACGGTGTGGTTGCTGTTGAGCACTTTCCGGCTGAAATAGCAATCAGTGCAAAGGCAGGAGCAGGGAATCTTACACAAGTGGAATTGAGCACTAACGGTCAGATACGGGAGATTCCATCTGATTATGTTCTGACAATTCCGGATAAAGAAGCTTGTGGTGTATATACCTTAACGGCAAAAACAGATAAGGGTGCAGTCCTCAGCATAAGTGTGAATGTAGTGTTCCAGGTAAAGGCAACTTACAATATCCGTTACCGGACGGTGGGAATGAATTTAAAAGAAGTGTATAACGGAAACATAAAGATAAAGACATTCTCTTCACCACAACGTATTGACTTGGTGGAAGCCAACACCATCGCCGAATATGAGCAGGAACGTATTATAAAAATGATTGGCAGAAGTGACGGCAGGACTTACACCTTGAAGGGGTGTCTGGTGGTTGAGGTTTACAACTATACCACCGGGCAGGTCATCAATATTTACGATACGGATAAAAGCTTTAGAAGCCTCACGACAAGATTTGGCTGGACTCCAAGGAGCATTACTGCATTCGAAACCATGAGAAAAGCGGCAATCACTATTGTGGCAGAAAACTTCGATGATCCCACTGATCCCGATGACCCGAATGCCCCCGATCCGACTGATCCGGATGACTCAGATGAACCTACTGATCCCGATGACCCAACAGATACTCCTGATAATACGCTTGAAAATCCGGATGATCCTGACAATCCCGATAAGCCAGATTCCAACAATCCGGTGGTAACACCAGATAACCTGTGTGATGTGGGGGTAACCCTTTCAAGTCCCCAAAAAATTTATGCGCAGGAAGATTATAGCTTTATCATAAATGCTACGAATAATACAGGTATAAAACTGTCAGGGGTGAATTTAATTGCCTTCATTAACGGTAAAACAGTTTCAATACCATCTAAGGTTGATTTTGAAGCCAATGAAACCAAAGCTTTCCATGTTAAAGGCAGAGCAGGAGAAAAAGATACTATAATCTGGCTATCGGCAAAGGTATCCCCACCTGTACAGTACAAGGATACCGATACAGGCAACAATAGAGCTGAGGTAAAGATAGGAGTGATAGAGCGTCCATACGATCTGGACGTGCAAAGAATAACACCGGATACCTATAAGGAAAATCAAACAGTCATCAGCACAGTTAAAGTATCTAACAAGGGAAGCCTGGATTTTACCCCAGGACAGAAGGTTAAAGTTCTATTTAAAATTCCGGAGCTTTCGGTGAAGAAGAATATAAACACCGTAGTGATGGAAAGGGATACCTATAACGTTGTACCGATCAAATGGGATACACCCAATGTTACAGCTAATAAAAACATTACCCTGATTGCGGTAATCAATCCCGATCAAGTTCTGGACAATGAAGATTCTATTGGCAACAACACTTATACCCAGGAGGCTGTTATCAAGAATGTTACATATGATGATCCTGAACAAAGTAAAGAGATTCCAATTCCACCTGAAAGAAGTGGACAAGCAAAGGTTACCTGGAGGGAACAGCGTTTTGAAAATGACCAGTTTGTATGGCGAAATTTCTATGCAGAGCTGAAAGTAAATGCAACGCTGGACTATGATACAAAAGAGAAGGACTATATCAAATCGGGTTACGGGTTTACCATCAATGTCAGTACAACAATAAATACCAATTACGATAAGCCAGGGTTAATAACTGTACCACAAACTGCAGAAGTCTATCTGCCGGAATACTTATATGAAACTGCCATTCCGCTTGAGCATGAGGGCAGCAGGTTTACTTTTAAAGAAAATCCTTCCTCCCCATTTGAATACAGAAAGCATTATGTGCCTATATGGTTCCCGGACAACAAGGATTATATCATACAGCTATTAGTAACCGATGTACACACACCAGGAGGCATTCTGTCCAAGTGGATTACTGGAGGGGATTTATTAATGAAAGTGAATGACAGTATGTATTCCGATGATATCACCACAGGTAATCCTTGATGTTGCTAATGATTTGTACTATTCCGTTGGTATGCGCTGCTGTTACAGACTGGAAAAAGCGTATTATTCCCGATTGGACATGGATTGTTGTTTTAATCATGGGAATAATTACTGACTTTATTAATGAAAACATTAATGAAGTTATCTTAAATGTTTCCCTCATAGATAAAATTGCAGGACTTTTAATTCCTGCAATTAGTCTTTTTGTCATAGCTCTTAAGTTTGGGGGCATAGGCGGCGGGGATATTAAACTGACAGCAGCTATGGGGTTTTGTTTCGGGCTTTATGGGCTGGTATTTATCCTCTTTTTTGCTGTTGTTCCTGCCTGTGTTTACGCAGGAGTAAAAAAGCAAAGGAGTATACCATTGGCCACATTTTTGTGTATAGGCTTTTTTGCCTATGTATGCCTTGTATTTTTTCTTAGAAAAATTTTGTGATATAAGGAGGGCTTACCATGATACATTTTTATGATGAAGATCATAGAGAGAAGGTTTTACAATGGCTGCAAAAAGAAAACCGGATCAGTTCTGATGGCCGGCTAGATATCTATTATCTGCCGGCTTTATATATTCTTCTCTCTACAAAGAATGAATTGTTCAAAAAGACCTGTCGTTTCATTGAGGACGGTATTGACTTTCAAAAAATGCTTTCAACGCAAGATTTTCCAAGCAGTGAAAATAAACTTATCAGACTGGCAGCCAACCTTTATAACGACTCCATGGACGTATCACCATCTGAACTAATTGATACACTGGATGAAGAAAACTTTTTATTGGCTATGCAGGCTGTTTATTTAAAGCGCAACGAGCGCTATATTCATGAGTTGTTGCCTGAACAGGTTCACTATTCCTGAAATGACAGGGAGATACAAAAGTAAAATAATCGTAATAGATTGGAGGAAATAAAATGAGTGAAATAAAAATATCTATTTTTAGAGATGATCTGGATAATAACCCTTCATATTTTGGTGCACAACTCTCTTTGCCCGCCACAAATATAGAGATTCAGGGTGCCTTTGAAAGAGCAAGAATTTCCTTTGAATATCATGGCTTTACAGTAAAGGATTATGATTGTGAGCAGGATTATCTTAATGAATTACTACCCCAAAAACTCCAAAAGGCTTCCGTAAACGAGCTCAACTACCTTGCAAAAAGGCTTTCCCGGATGGATGAGTTTGAAAAAGCAGCTTTCGAGGGTATAATCAAGATGGAGAAAGAGCCTGATCTTGTAAGGCTTATAAACCTTACATACAACCTGTCTGAGTGCAATGTAGCATCTGGAATACAAAATGACGAACAGTTGGGGAATTTTTATGTTAATAATGGATTTATACCGGAGCTTGAAGAAGCTTCTGAAAAAGTGCTGGAATACATTGATTATGAAAAGGTTGGACGTATCTGTCGAGAAGCAGAAAAAGGTGTGTATATTGAAAGCGGTTATGTAGTAAAATCAGAAACAGATATAAAAGTTGTCTATGACGGTACAAACATTCCTGAACTGGATGACGATCCAGAGTGCTTTTTTAAACTGTGCAAAAAAGGATGTTTTGAAGCTGAGAAAGAAAAGGGTGTCTGGTTGAAACTTCCCGCATTGGAATCAAAAATTGAATCAGCCCTTTCAGAATTAAGCGCATCTTCCCTTGATGAATGCATTTTTACTAATTGTATAAGTAACATACCTCCTCTTGACGATGTCTTTTCCGCAACTGGAGACATAGGGAAATTGAATAAATTAAGCAATGCCGTTACAAAAATAATAAACAACAATATGGCTAGCAATTATAAGGCTGCTCTCGAGTATGAAGGTTGTACTGATTTAGATTTTGCCATTGACATTGCACAAAATCTTAACTGCTATGATTTTTATCCGTCTTTTTGTTCACCGGACGACTATGGACGGCAGGTACTTCTTGAAAACTCCGGACTATCACCTGATGACATAGCTTTTGAGCTTCTCGACTTTAAAAAATATGGAGAAGAAAAAATGAAAATAGATGGTGTACTTTCCACTGACTATGGATTAATCAGGCGCAATGAGAAAGAGTTTATGTTTGAATTTTGCAGTAAACAGGGACAACAGATGGGAGGTATATAGGATTGAAGTATTGGCATTAGCTGACGATAATTCTATGCAATGTGATTACGTTTGCCGTAGTGATGAATATATTGAATTTCTTGAAAGTGAAAAAACCATGCATTTGCAACTGATATAAAAGAACCTGATAAAAATATAATTTACCAGGAAGACGCTCCTTTCAAAGGCAGCGTCTTTTTTTGTGCCTTATGTAAGGAGTTGAAAAAGATGAACATACATAAAAATACACCGGATAAAAAAACAAAAGGTTATAGAAAAATCTATAGTGTACCTTTACCAAAGAATACCAAAAAGTGCAAAGGCTGTCCCTATCCTGGCGTAGGATTTATATGCTGGAGCAATGATGGAAGCTGTATGAAAACCGCTGTAGAGAAAGTCAGCAGCAGAACAAGGAGGTGAGCAATTGAACAGTATCATCAGTTGGGTAGGCGGCAAAAAGGCACTTCGGGAATTGATTTATAGACGTCTGCCAAAACAATACGAACGATACATTGAAGTGTTCGGTGGGGGTGGTTGGGTTCTGTTCGGCAAAAATCCTGACTGTGATATGGAAGTCTACAATGATTTTAATTCCAACCTTGCCAACTTATTCTTTTGTATCAAGCATCGCCCTTTTGCTTTCTTACTGGAACTTGGCTTCTTGCCGTTGAACTCACGTGATGAATTCATTGTACTTAGAAAATTTTTAAACAAAGAGGAATTCACAGGAGATTATTTGAATGAGGAACTCAATCTCGCACAGCGCAATCTTGAAGAACCAGAATTTGAAGAAATCAAAACTATTATGGTGGAAAATGCAGAATTTATGGATATAAAACGGGCAGCAGCCTTTTTTAAACTTATACGATACAGCTATGGCAGTGGATGCACTTCCTTTGGGTGCCAGCCCTTTGATGTAAGGAAAACTTTTCACCTAATATGGGAAGCATACAGGAGGCTTGCAAATACATTAATTGAAAATAAAGATTTCGAGGCGTTGATCCGTCAGTATGACAGACCTAACGCCTTTTTTTATTGTGACCCTCCCTACTATTTAGCTGAAGGACATTATGAGGTTGAGTTTTGCAAGGAAGACCATATACGCCTTAGGGACACCCTTGCAAAGATAGAGGGAAAATTTCTTGTATCGTACAACGATTGTGACTACATAAGGGAACTGTATAAAAACGAGAAATTTAATATCGAACCTGTAACACGTTTGAACAATCTGGCACAACGATATGATGGAGGATGTGAATTTTCGGAGTTGTTAATTGCCAACTACAATACCAAGGAGCGTATGAGGGATATGCCTGTACAGTTAAGTATCTTTAATGTCAACGATTTTTTTAACACAGAGCAACTGAAAAATTGAAAGCTGAAATGCCTCACGATGGGGACTTAAGGAGGAATTGAACGATGAAAATAATTGAAACTGAAGTCATGGTAGACGAACAAGGGAAATTCATAATTCCTGATTGTATTATTGAGAAAATGGGACTTGAAAAAGATGATACGGTAAGGCTTGCTTTTATGAGCAACTCGGACGACAATATGATTGAATTTTGTATTGTATCCGACGATCATGAAAAAACTGATATCTCTCTATCTCATGAACTGCTGGAAGCAGCAAATATCCCATTAGATAGTGATATAGAAATTGCTTGCACTGAAGGTGCTATTATTATAAAAGCATCAGAACTGTTGACCATTCCGTGTGAGCTTTGTCAACTGTTTGCTGAACTTGGGATCAGTCCGGAAACTGTTCGCAATGGAATAAAAAACAAGATTGGAGGTATGTAAGATGGATAGTAAAACTGTTTACAAGGTAATGGATGACAAAGGGCGAGTATTAATTCCCAAGGAAATGCGATGTATTGCAGAAATAGACCGTGGTGACATTGTGAAATTGGGAATGGTCAAAGGCAAGGTAACTGTGCAAAAGGTCAACTTGATTGAAGTAGGCGACAAGTCTTCACAGGCAGTGGAGGCATATGTCTTTTCTGCTGTTCAGAGCATGGAAAAGCAAACCCTGCTTTCTCTTGCCGCAAAACTGATTGAGCTTATAGATCAAAACAAGTAGGCATAGCAGTCCATTAAATGAATCTATAAAGGATGTAATGATCAAAGGGTTACGCCCCTTCTTTGAAATGGGGTAAGGTCAAGAAATTTACTTCTTTTTCTTCCACTTGAAGATGAACTCGAAAAGCTCCAGCGCAGCTTTTTGATCCTGAAGGCTCAATAGATTGAGCTTGTTAATAATCTCGTATAGAACATGATTTTTGTTATCTTTATCAGTGGTAGGCTGTATGTCTTTAAATAATTCTACATATTTTAATTCCAGTGCATTAACGACTTTCTCCAAGCTGTCCAGTGTTGCTGACTTGTCGCCTCGTTCCATTTTCCCAATGTAGGTTGGATGCGTATTTGATTTTTCGGCAAGCCGCTCTTGTGTCCACCCTTTTTGCTTTCGTTCATTTTTAATACGTTCTCCAATAATATGCCGCAGTTTGATTTTATCTTTCATATTTGTCCCTCCATACAGTCCAAATTATATGGAAAACTACAGCATTTCAATATCATAAAGGGAAGCTTGTTAAAAATCTACCCTATAGGGAAAAATTTTTCTTGATTTTTTACTATATTATTTTTAAAATAGTAGTGGAGAAAAATTATAAAATTTCCCAAAAAATGAGGAAAGCTGTAGAAAAGTGATTTTGTGATGGTATAGATAAAAGATTTTGGGAATTTTGGACATTAGACAACTGACACAACTGACATGAACGAATAAGCAAAAGCGAGAGGGGTGAGGGAAGAGAATGTCGTTTATGGAAATAACACATACAGAACGTATCACTACCATCGTAATAATGCTAGTGATACTTATAGGAGTATTCATTATTGATAAAGTCAACAGAAAGAAAAACAAAAAGAATTTTTAAGCCTCAAAACAAGTACATAAAAGAGAAGCAATTTTATTTTTAAAAATGAGTAAAAATTGCTTCTCTTTTTTATGCAAAGGAAGGAGGTACTGGTATGCCCGGAATTTTTATTAAAAAAGATCGCATCTTTTTCTATGGAAATATGGCAGGTTACATGGATAATGGCAAGGCTATAGTCGACCCGCTATTCCACTGTGAACAAATTAAAGACTTTATAAAGAAAAATAAGCTGGATGTAGAATGGGTAAACGGGGTGTATGATCGACTTGCAAACGGTAAACAAAACTTTGGTGAACAGCTAAGCCTGAAATCCTGCCGTATTTATCAGCTTAAGCTGGAAGTTGATCCAATGATAAAATTTATCGGGTATGATGAACTCAAAGAACACTATGGAGAGCCAGACCCGAGCAATTATAAGGTAGTGTATGATGGTGAGATTGAAACTAACAATCTGGATGCCATTTTTCAAAAATTTAATTTGCATCACCCGCCTAATTACAAAGGACATTCACTGTCCATGTCAGATATAATCGAGCTGTATGACATGAACGGCAGTGAATTTCATTATGTCGATCAATTCGGTTTTAAAGAAATAGATTTTGAAGAACCTCAGCAGGAGCAACAAATGAATTTGTAATCCAATCAACAGCAAACGCTGTTTTTTTTTATATCAAAATTAATAAGTAGTCAAGGAGGAAATCATGAAGAAAAATGAAAGTGTGGAAAATGTAGTAGCAAGTGAAAACTCAGATGCAAAACCCCTTCCCATGAAAATAGATGTAAAAATCGGTTCTATTCGTCCCACCGGAAGCATACGTGCTATAGCATCGGTCAACCTTAATGAGTGTTTTGCTATTCGCAATGTAAAAATTATTGAGGGAAGTAAAGGATTGTTTGTATCCATGCCCAGTTACAGGGCAGGCAATGGAGAATATAAGGATATTTGCTTTCCTGTAACTGCAGACTTTAGAAAGCAGCTTAACAATGCAGTGATTAATGAATATCAAAATACTCTGCAAATGAGCCAGAAACAGATACCTGTACAGGATGACCTCTCTTTTGAGCAAAATACAGGACTTAAGATGAAATAAGCAAAGTAAGCCACTCAAAATATAAATTTATGGAGGTAAAATATAATGATAAAATTTGCGATAAGGGTAAAAAGACTTATTATAGAAAAGATTTTATTTGCTGCCGCAATCCTGAAAAGTCAGTCCGGGGAGGGATTTGTGGATACTGCAATCAAAATCTTAATTGCGGTAGTCATTGGTGCATTACTCCTTGCAGGGTTGTACGCACTGTTTGGAGATACCATCCTCCCTACACTTACGGATAGAATCGAGGATATGTTCAATTAT
>JANQLN010000007.1 GCA_028280575.1 Clostridia bacterium | reverse complement strand
CAGCTGCCAGGCTCTTTTCCTCCAACGGCAGGTAACGGGTATAAGGTGCATCAATCAATTTCCCTTTTGTGTGTGCTCCAATCCAATCGGTCACTCCAAGCCTTGCAGGATACTTCCCGCTCATTATGCTTGCACGGGTAGGTGAGCAAACAGGACATGCCGCATAAGCATCAGTGAACTTCATTCCCTCGGACATAAGCAGATCCAGATTCGGTGTTTCATAAAAACTGCTTCCAAAGCACTTCAAATCCTTCCAGCCCATATCATCAATCAACATAAATACAATATTAGGTCTTTTCATCATATCATCCTCCATTGCTGTTTTTTTCAATACGCTGCCGGCTGGCAAAAAGCTCAGCCTTAATTTTTTCATACAAACCCTCTTCTTCCAGTCTTACAGACATGATTCCTATTCCCAGGACATACACTGTATTTCCACCCAGGCGGATGGGAACAGCAAATCTCCTGGAGCCTGGAAAAAACAATCCTTCATCATCCTGATAATCCTCCGCTAAAGCCCTGGATATCATTCTTTTAACATCATCTGTTCCTGCCTTGAACCCCTTTTTTCTTATTTCTGCTTCAATTTTATCCTTACAACCCCACATTTTTTCCGGTTTGAAAAATACTGCACCAAGTACACCGATACCTATCCGGACTTTTTTCCCGGCAGCAAGCAGGGAAGGGGAATTGGGTTCATCAATACGGTCAAGGCAAAACATGGTACCTTCAATATGGGTAAAGCAATTGGCAGAAGCTTTGAGAACATGATTCAAATGAAGCAATTCCTCGTGCAATACCTGCATAATGCTCTGTTCATTCTTAACTGACTGCCCCCAGTAGAATACTTTTCTTGAAAGAATATAAGTCCCATTGCCGGTCTTTTCAATAACTTTGTTTTCTGCCAGTTCTCTAAGTATTTTGGATAATGTGGTAGGGCTGAGCCCGTCAAAAGCTGCGTCTATTTGGGAATATCGAATCCCCTCCTCATATCTGCTGACCAGATCAATTACCTTGATGCTCCTGGCAATAAGAGATTTTTCATTCATATTATACTCCATTTATGTGTAGTTAATTGCATTATTATATACTAATTATATTACACCAACCGGAAAATGTAAAGAATCATAAAAAACCCCTGAGAATATTCCTATTCCCTTTCAAAATATGGTTCTCCCACCCTTTTTAAACGGACCAATATATTAAAACAAAGTGAAGGAGCTGTCTCCAAATAGACAGCTCGCTTATCAATGCTAAAAAAAGTGAAACTCAAATTTGGATATCTTTTGACAAAAAAAAAGTAATGTAATACAATTTAGGTAAGGAATCAACTTCTTACTTAGGAGGGTTTATTTTGTTCAAAGCAAAGGTAACAAGTAAAGGTCAAGTAACTATACCTGCAGAATTACGTAAAAAGATTGGTATTGAGCCTGGCAGTTATATTGAGATAAAGGAAACGGAGGCAGGATATGTTATAAATAAACATATTGAAACAGAATGTTTAAAAAAGTATATTGGTATCCTTGAGAAAGAAGGCAGAAGTGATAAGATTATTGAGGAGTTGAGGGGGGAATGACAATTGCTATAGATACTAATATTTTATTGGATGTTTTGTTACCTGATCCTAATTATAAAGATTTTTCCTTTGAATTATTAGAGAGACATATGAAGACAGATTACTTAATTATTTCAGAAATTGTTTACGCTGAATTAGCTTCGCAATTTTCTAATGAAAAGCTATTAAGTGACTTTTTAAGTGACATAAATATAAAGCTTGTTGGTTCATCCACAAGTGCTCTCTGGAAAGCAGCAAAAGCTTGGAAAAAGTACACAAAAGAGAGAGATAAGTCGCTGCAGTGCAGCTTATGCGGCAAAAAAGAAACTATCAAATGTTCCAAATGTAATTCCATAATAACCTGCAGGCAACATATAATTTCTGATTTTTTAATAGCGGGACATGCTCTGGTACAATCTGACAAATTACTTACCAGAGACAGGGGATTTTACAGGACATATTTTAATGAGTTGAAAGTTGAGTATGTATAAAGATATAACTATAGCTAGTTGTAATAAATAAAATTAATGGTAAATTGCAGATATTTTTTCGCATTTTTTGTATTATCTTAGTGAAGTTTTTTTGCGCCAGAGCCTTTGAATGTTTCTGTAAATACAATATGGGATTTTATGGCTTTATCGTTTAATGTTAGAAAAATGATAGAGGGATAAATTACTCTGTAAACCTACGAATTAAAAAAACAAATGCCTTTGCATACTCTTTACCTATATTCACTCAGATGGTATAATGACAATTGTACAAAGAACATGGATGTAAGAATATGGGGGAAAGCTTTGTTGATTGATCTAAAAAGGATAAATTTAAGATCCTTATTCATAAGGATTACTATTTCATACTTGGTTATTCTATTAATAGTTCTTTCGTCGGTCTTTGCTATTTATAATTGGCTTCATAATAATCTGGAGAGAGAAATCATTTCAAGAGGAGAAAAACTGATTGAACAGGTAAAAACAGCAATTGACTCTCAATTAATGGAAGTGCAGAATTCCGCAATACAAATATCCCAAAATAAAAGTATTTTAAGATTATCACCTGTTATTCTCCAGGATACCGTTACAAGGTACCGTTGGGCAATGGACTTGAGTGATTCGATTACCGATTATTCCTTTACAAATAAAATAGTTTTAGATACCATTGTTTATTTTAAAAAGGATGGGATATTTGTAAAACCCGGTTTAGCATCTATTAGACCTGAATTGTTTTACGATTCAGAGGTTAAATATGAAGGAATGACATACAAAGAATGGAAAAATACTATATTCAGCTCAGATAATCCAAGAAATTATTTTTTGACAAATGTAATAAATGCAGACAAAACTTCAAAAGAGGTCTTAATATGTGTATATTATCTCACCGGGAATATATCAACAAATCCCAGTGGATGCATTCTTATTCATATTGATATAAATGAAATATTAAGACAATTGGAAACAGAGGTTTTTGGAGAAAAAACCATGAGCATGATATTGGATGATAAGGGCAGGATACTTGTTTCTCATAATATAAATAGTGAATATATAGGCATTGAGAAAATAGAGAGTACAAAAACAGTTGATTTTAAGGGTTTTGAACAAAAGAAATACACTGTTTTAAAAACCGGATCTGACATAAATCAATGGGAGTATGTTACACTGATACCTTATAATAGTCTCATGAAAAGTATTAACAGTGTTAAGACTTTATTTTTAATACTGTTTGTAGCATTATCTTTATCGGGTACTGCAATGACAATCTATATTGCATACAAAAATACAAAACCCATAAGGGATATCATTAGTATTTTTAATCCAAGCTCGAAAGATGAAAAGTATAAAGATGATGAATTACACTTTATTAGAGGGTCTATCCATAATCTTATACAAAACAACAATACCCTTAAAAATGAATTGGATGAGCAAAAAAAGAAGCAAAAATCCGCATTTATTTCTCAATTGCTATTTGGGGAGTTTAATAACGATAAAGAAATACAGGAATATATTGATTATACTGGCTTGGAGGAAATCAAGTCTGATCAGTATGTTGTAGTAATTGGAAGTATTAAGGAATTTGGAGATAATTTTGAAAGAGATTATCTGGACAAAATAAACAAACACAGAGTGATATTAAAGCATGTCATTAATGAAAATACCAAGTTTAAGGTTTTTGCAACAGGCGTAAGGAGAGACAGGGTTGGTATAATAGTATGCATTAATGAGAATGTAAAGAAACAAGAGATTGAGAGATTATTCAATGATATATCAAACAGATTTTTAAGTGAGTTTAAGATATTATGCACATTTGCAGCAAGCAGGACTTTTAATAATCTTTCTTTAACACCTACAGCCTATATTCAAGCAATAAGCTTGTTTGATTCCGGAATACCGTCAAGGGAGCTTCTGTGGTTTGAAGAAGATGTCAAACCCGTTAGCGGGTATTATTACCCTATAGAATTTGAGTCTAGAATTGTTTGTTTAATGAAAGTTGGAGAATATAACGGAGTAAAGAATATATTTGATGAAATCAAACTCAAAAATGATAAAATAGATTTTTACTGTTTTAAATTCCTTGTTATGGAGATTAACTCTACACTTTTAAAAGTTGTATTCCAGTTTGTACAAACAGAAGAGAAAAAGAACGAGCTTGTTGAAAATATTATGAAAATTAATAAATCATCTATTACAATTGAAGAATATATAACCCGTTCTCTGAAGGCCGTTAAAGTAATTTGTAGTGAAATCAGTAATACCTTAATTGACAAAAATGTAAAACTTAAAAGTGAAATCATGGAGTTTATAAATGAAAACTACTTAAATATTGATATAAACCTTAATATGTTAGCTAATCAATTTAATTTCACAGAGAAGTATTTTTCCAAGGTATTTAAAGAGTTGACCGGAGAGAACATTACTACCTGCATTGAAAAACTTAGAATGGAAAAAACTATACATTTAATGAAGCAAAGCGACCTGACAATTCTGGAAATTGCACAAAAGGTTGGATATTCAAATCAGAATACATTCTACAAGGCTTTCAAGAGAAACTATTCTATAAGCCCGGGTGAATACAGAGAAAAATTGCAGTAAAGTATTATTGAGCAAAAAGTTTACTTGAAAATTTCCATTTGACAATGAATATATCCTTATTTTTAGATTAACAAGATTTTGACAATCGCAGTTATTTAAGCATTCATACAAAGCGAATAATTCAGAGTTAAAGGGAATATTTAAAATTTACACCAACTTAATCTTGATGCTATAATTTCATTGTACAGAAATGATTCATGTCAGGAGGATTAAAAGTGAACAACCAAGTAATAGCAAAAAATGACATTAAGAGTGATAAAACTGACGCTTTGAAAAATAAATTTTCTTTAATGAAAAAAGAATTTATTAAGTCATATCAATTTCACTTAATTATTTTGATTCCTATAATATATATGATAATATTCCACTACTTCCCCATGTACGGTATCCAAATAGCATTCAAGGATTTCAGTGGCGTTAAAGGTATTCTTGGAAGTCCGTGGGTAGGTTTTAAGTATTTTGAAAAGTTTTTTAGTTCACCTGTTTTTTGGGTGCTTCTAAAAAATACCCTGGCAGTAAGCGTATATGCTCTTGTTGCAGGATTTCCAATTCCAATAATACTGGCGCTGGCACTAAATAGTTCAAAAAGTATAGCTTTTAAAAAAACAGTACAAATGGTTACATATGCCCCCCATTTTATTTCTACGGTTGTAATGGTTGGTTTAATGTATCAGTTTTTTTCAACAAAATACGGTGTTGTTAATATCATAATAAAATACCTTGGTGGAGACCCAATCATGTTTATGGGTGAAGCTTCCTGGTTCAGGCACATGTTTGTATGGTCCGGAGTGTGGCAGAATGCAGGATGGGGAACCATTATATATTTATCGTCATTAGCGGGAATAAATCCAAGCTTATATGAGGCAGCTTTAATGGATGGTGCAGGTAGGTTTAAGAGAATGATATATATAGAAATACCAAGCTTAATGCCAACAATTGTAACCTTACTAATATTGAATTTTGGCCGCGTAATGAATGTAGGATTTGAAAAGGCCCTCCTGATGCAAACGGCAACAAATATGGAAACATCAAACGTTATACAAACTTATGTTTACCAGATAGGCCTGAACTCACCAATACCCAATTATTCATATGCAAGTGCCATTGGGCTTTTTAATTCAATAATTAATTTTGTATTAATAATTGTTGTTAACTGGATATCAAGAAAGGTATCTGAGAATTCACTTTGGTGAGAATATTTGAAAGGGGAATAAATCAATGTCTAAATTTGGTAAACTAAGCAGTCCGAAAGAAAAAGGCGATACTGTATTCTATATCTTCAATACTTTGATTTTAGGAGCTGCGTTTTTAGCTGTAATCTACCCGTTAATATATATTGTGAGTGCCTCATTTAGTTCGCCCTTTGCAGTAACAACAGGTCGAGTCTGGCTATTGCCTGTGGATTTTACCGTAAAGGGATACCAGGCAGTATTTAATCATAAAGATATTTTAACAGGTTATAAAAACAGCACTATATACGCGTCCATTGGAACAATTCTAAATGTCATTCTTACTGTTGCGGCGGCGTATCCTCTTTCAAGAAAAGAATTTAAAGCCAGAAGCTTCTATATGAAAATATTTGTAATTACAATGTTTTTTCATGGAGGACTAATCCCTACTTATCTGTTAATGAATGATTTACAGCTTATCAATACCAGAGCCATAATGATTTTGACGGCCGCAATAAATGTATATAATATGATTATTACAAGGACATTTTTTCAAACAAACATTCCGGATGAACTGATAGAAGCTGCAAGAATAGATGGAATGGGAGATATCAGGATATTGATAAAAATAGTTCTTCCATTATCAAAATCGATAATAGCTGTTATTACTCTCTTTTACGCAGTAAATCATTGGAATCACTTTTTTGCAGCCTTAATATATTTAAATGATAAAAAATTATTCCCTCTCCAGATAGTTTTAAGAAACATACTTGTTTTAAATCAAGTGGACTATTCTATGATGGAAAATATAAGTTTGGAAGAGATCACTGCCCGGGAGGGTCTTGCAGAATTATTAAAATTTTCTCTTATCATAGTAGCAAGCCTTCCCGTACTTATGTTATACCCTTTCGTACAAAAGTATTTTGTAAAGGGAGTAATGATTGGATCACTTAAAGGTTAGGCTTTTTTATAAAATTACTTTAATAAAATCAAAAAAAGAGGAGTGGTTGCAATGAAAAAAAGGACAAAACTGTTAGCACTAGTGATTAGTGTGCTCATGGTTACAGCCTTATTAGCAGGCTGTAGCAGAGGGCGGAGCAATGAAAAGAAAGATAGGGTTTCACAGTCGGAAACAGAGCCGACTGGGACAGAGAAAAAATCAGTTGAAAAAGACCCTAATGTAAATGCCCCGGGAGTATTTCCAATTGTAAAAGAACCAATAAAGCTCAAATTTTTTATAACCATTAGCGATCAATATATTCTTGAAGGAAATGAATGGTTTGATTACATCAAGGATTTAGCTAACATTGAGATTGAAGTAGATAATGCAACTGGTAATTCCGGCCAGCAAAAAATAAACCTTTTATTGGCATCTCAATCAAATTTACCTGACGTTTTCTTGACCTTTAATAATAATATATCAGATGAGCAATTAGCTTTATATGGCAGCCAGGGTGTTTTTGTCAACCTGAATGAATATTCAGACCTAACACCTAATTTGAATAAAATCAAGAAAGATGATCCTAAATTAATTCAAGCCATTACAATGGATGATGGAGGAGTATATTCTCTGCTAAACATAAACCCTTCAACCCATGTTCAATATGCTCAAAGAATGTGGGTTAATAAAACCTGGTTGGATAAACTGGGAATGAAATTACCTGAAACCATTGATGAATTTTATGATATGCTAAAAGCATTCAAAAGCAATGATTGTAACGGCAATGGAGAAAGTGATGAAATCCCATTGGCAGCATTCAAAACAGGTGTAGGGTTTAAGACTGATTTGGCCGGATTTTTGATGAATCCTTTTGTTCCGGCTACAGATCTTAATTCACTTTATACATATAATGATAATGGCACAATAAAAACAGCTATTTTGCAAGATGGATATAAAGAAGGGGTTAGATTTTTGCAAAAGCTTTATAGGGAAAAACTGCTTGATGAAGAAATATTTACTTTAACTCCTGCGCAAATCAAGACCTTGACAGGTAATCCTACGGGTAATCGTGTAGGAGCAATTCAAAGTGGTGCAATTTCACCTTTTGCAAATATTGCAGTACCTGGAGCCAGGGATGAATTTGTTGCATTGTCACCTTTAAAAGGTTCTGACGGGGTAAGAAGAACACCATATTTCAAGCCGTATCCGCAGACTCGATATACAATTACAACAAACTGCGAAAACATTGAAGCAGCAGTTAGACTAGGGGATTTATTTTTAACAGATCCATTTTCAGGTAATGAAAAAGATTTGGAAACATATCTGAATCTTCAATATGGCCCAAATGGGTGGGATCCTATTAACGACCCAAACAAAAAGTCAATTTACGGAAAAGAGGCGAAATACGCATGGACTTTTACTTACGGAGAGCCTACAAAGCTGAATATAGGAAATTTGCCAAATAACTATGCTACTGATGATATAAAAAGCATACAATATGATGCTGATTCCGATAGTTTTTCTCAAGAAAAAATACTATATGATGCAGCAGTAAATATAATGAAACCATATGCTGTTGATATTACCGTTCCGCCAGTTTTAATACCGAGTGAAAAAACAACTGATTTTGCTGAGTATTATCAATTGTCAAAAGATTATTATGTGCAAAAGATGGCAGAGTTTATTATGGGAGAAAAAGATATAGACAAGGATTGGGATAAATTTATATCTGAAATCAAGTCATTGGGCCTAAAAAAATATGTGCAAATAATACAGGAAGCATATGATGCCAGATATAAATAAATAGTAACAAATTGAGGGTTGAATTGCAGTAGATTTTTTCACATTGCAAGGCGGAAAAGCTGTGTCCGGCATTTGCATGCAAGTGCCGGATAATCTAACGACAACAGCATGTTTAAGGTTCTTGTTTGCGATTTTTGGCAGCACCTATACTAAAGTGTTTCTAAATGATTTGTCTGAGCAGCAAAATAAAAAAAATGGAGGGAATGAGTATGAAATCTAAAAAATTATTAAGTGTTACGCTGGTTTTTTGTTTACTGTTAATGTCTTTGATAACTATTATAGGTATACCTACAAATGTATCCGCAGCAGTACAGGCGACTTATTATGTATCTCCTACAGGGAGCGATTCAAATCCGGGAACCTTATCAGAGCCATTTCAAACAATAACAAAAGCACGTGATGTTGTAAGGACAATAAACAGTAATATGACAGGGGACATTATTGTTTATTTAAGGGCAGGAGATTATTATACTGATTCAACAATAGAATTCACCAATCCAGATTCTGGTACTAATGGCTATAGTATAATTTATAAAAATTATGATGATCTTGGAAGTCCTCGTATAATAGGCGGACAGAAGCTTTCAGGCTGGACATTAGATACAGGTAATATCTATAAAACTTATGTTGGTACGGCATGGACCTTTGAAACGCTTTTTGAAAATGGAGAAAGATCAACAATGGCTAGATACCCAAATAGCGGGTATAATCGAGTTGAAAATAAAGATGCCATATACCCTAAAAAAGCATTCTATTATTATGCCGGTGATATACCTGCAATGTCAGATATAAGTGGTTTGCAAGTTTATATTTGGCCGGGAGCTCGGGACTGGGCAAATGAAATACTACCTGTAGCATCTATAGATACTCAGAATAGAAAAATAACCCTTACACAGGATCAAAGATGGCGTTACCTGGGTGAACTTGTGACAGGTTCAAGGTATTTTATACAGGGAGCCTATGATTTGATTGACCATCCGGGAGAATATTATCTGGATAAAAGCACAGGTTATTTATACTATTATCCTGTAAATTCTGATATTAGTAATCAAGAAATAATTGCCCCGAAGGTAAGCAAAACAATCTCAGTTTATGGAAGCTCAGAAACTAATTTGGTTCAGAATATAAAATTTGAAGGATTAACAGTTATGGTATCGGACTGTTCACTTGAGGACTTTAATACTGGAAGAACAGGAAATTTACGTATAACTGATGCCCAGAACATAACTGTTGAAAATTGTAAAATATTGAATTCTGCTTCTAATGGAATTGTTTTGACAGGTGGAACTGATGAGTTTGAAGTTGATCATAAGGTTTTAAATTGTACAATTTATGGCAACTATTTTTACAATATAGGCTTTAATGGTGTTTTGGCACAAGGTAAGCCTAATACTAAATATTATAAATCTACAGGACACACTATATCCAATAACTATATTGAGGATATGGCAAGAATAGCTGGTAATGGTGCGGGTGTGCTGTTAAATCAGACAGGGTATTCTGAAATATCCTATAACAGAATATTAGATGCTGCCCATTATGGTATTCAAGTAAAGGGAAGCAAATGGTGTTTTATGCCTGGTGAAATTGACGGTGAAACTGTGACAGAAAGCAATAAGTACGACTTCAACCCGGGAAGATACAATGTAGTTAAGTTTAATGATGTTTCCCAGTGTAACCTGGATACGCAAGATACAGGAGTATACAAATCTGGCGGTACTTACCAAACTACTATAGACAATAATAGACTATATGATTCAGGAGCAAGCTTTGGAATACAAAAAGGATTATATCTTGATGATATATCAGATTATACAACAGTTAAAAATAATATTATATATGGTTTATCAACAAGCAAAACTAGTAATCCATATTTAAATATAAAAGGCACCGGAAATACAATTACAAATAATATAGTTCATTTTGATACTACTGGAATGAGAATTTTAGAATTTAAAGGTCAGCAAACCAAAGATAATAGCTTTTCTAAGAATATTTATTACTCTGAGTCTTCTTCTATTCTATATGACTTTGTAGGTGATGCAAGATTTAGCTACGATTTGATTTCTGATTCAGACCTTAATGTATTTTATACGACAAGTTCACATGATATGAAAGGTATTCCTGGTGACGATACTCTTACAAACTGGAAGACACTTAATAACAATGTATATGACCAGAACTCAATTACGGCAAATCCAATGTTTGTTGATGCTGTAAACCGAGACTATACTTTGCAGCCTGGATCTCCAGCATTAGCACTTGGATTCCAGCAGATTGACCAGCACTCAATAGGACTGAAAACAGACTTCCAGTATGATGGCCTTTTGCCCACCCCCACGCCAACTCCAGCTCCAACGCCCACGCCAATTCCCACGCCAACTCCAATATTTAGTGACAGCTTTGAAAACGGATTTGGGAATTGGACAACTGTTTTCGGTACGCCAACAACAAGCAGTGCACAGGTACATGATGGTGCATATAGTTATAGCCTGGATGAAGATCAGGATTCTATTGGGCATAAAATGGCTGGTTCAACTAACGGTATAGTATCAGTATGGTTTTATGACGATGCCGCTGATGACAGCATGAAGGTTA
Source organism: Clostridia bacterium (assembly GCA_028280575.1). Taxonomy (GTDB): domain Bacteria; phylum Bacillota; class Clostridia; order Acetivibrionales; family STF1-152; genus JANQLN01. The sequence goes on along the minus strand of JANQLN010000007.1, from coordinate 46,786 downwards.
AAGCACGAATATCTTCTTCAACAGGAAATACCCAGATAGGTGTTGTTACTTATCAATCAACAACATACTATTCCTATCTGGTGAGTGGGACTACTTTTGAAACATCAATTGTAAGCAGGACAACAGGATGGCATGAGTTTAAATTTGACATTACGTCAGGTACAGATTGTAAACTATATATTGATGATACACTAATAGCTACAACAACAAATATAACAGATTTTAAAGCAATATATTTAGAAGATAATGCAGCTGATGGTAAAACAGGGCAGGTATACTTTGATGATGTTGAAGTAAAATAATTGCCTTAATAGTTGGAATAAAAAATGGAGTATGTTAGAATTAGACTATTAGATTAGATGTAAAGGAGACAATTATTATGGTATATGCAAGACCTCCCTGTTAAGCCTTAATACAAGTTAGTCCACGAGCCCCTCCTTTATTTTGGTTGAATTAGCAATCAAAAATGAGAGGAGCTTGGACATGAACTATATTCAAAATGTCTGGAAACTTTATGCAATCCGGTTCTTTCACAACCTGATACCTGCGTATGTGATTGAAAGGTTGTTTTGGGAACAAAGGGGCATGACAATCCAGATGGTAGTATACACAGAGATCATATATGCAGTAACTATAGTTTTACTTGAGATTCCAACAGGTATCATTGCTGATAAATGGGGTCGGAAAAAGATGATAGTTATAAATGCTTTTTTCGGCTGCTGTGAATTTTTAATACTGTTATTTGCAACTGAGTTCTGGCACTTTGCCATAGTAGCATTTCTGGCAGGGGTTGGGTGTTCCGCGTCCAGCGGTTCTGAAAATGCACTGCTATATGATTCGCTGCTTTCAAATGGTGAACAACAGTCATTTGAAAAGTGCTTGGGACGTTTAAATGCATATGATTTTTCAGCGGCAATCCTGGCAGCATTAAGCGGCAGCCTAATGGCCGGCTGGTTTGGATTCGAATTGAATTATTGGGTGTCTTTTGCCGGGATGCTTGTTTCCCTATGCATATCACTTTTATTGGTGGAACCTGGTGTAAAGAGTAAGACTGATAATCCAGTTGCAGTCAAAGAATATGTAACAGCTTCATTACACTTTTTTCGAAAGAATCAAGCAGTTTGCCTTGTACTGCTTTCCGGAATGGTTACAGGTGCAGCCCTAAACTTCATTGATGAATTCTGGCAGCTTTACATAAGTAGGCTGGGAGTCCCTGTTATATACTTTGGCCTATTTTCAGCAGTAATATTTTTTTTAAGGCTTCCAGGGAACATACTTGCTCATAGAATCAAGAATATGATCAGTTACAGGATGCTGATATCAGGAACATTATTTATCTTTACTGCGGGTCTGTTGGTCCTGTGCGCAGTTAAAGGATATACCAGTTTGGTGGTAATTTTCCTTATTTGCACTGCATCAGGTATTATAGAACCTGTAGTTACCGGATATTTGCATCACCGTATTGATTCTTCAATGAGAGCAACCATTGATTCGTTTCAGTCCCTGGGATTAAGAACAATAATTATCATTGTAGGTTTAGGCTTTGGTTTTTTCTCATCAAGATATGATATCTTTGGCGGTTATGGGTTCATATCTTTTATATGTGGTGTGTTCTTAGTATATTTTTTAAGTTCATCGAAATATGTTATAGAAGAGTAAGAGATATAATACTGTTTGAGATGGGATTTCCATCCTTCTAACAATGTTATCTAAAAGTATGTTAAAACTAAAGAACCGCCTTGTACCTAACGGTATGCACGGTGGTGTGATAGGGAGGCAGGTAAAATAATTATAAAAGGTGCATCCAATATAGCAATATATTATATCAAACAAAGCAATATTACAAATTTTATTTTGTTTACAATAGATATATAATTAAAGCTGTAATATAAAGTGCAATAATTTATATCAAGCTTTTAGTATATTGTACAAGGAAAGGATAATTTTTTATGAGAGATTTCAAAAATTTTCACACAAAAAACGACTGGGAAAATATGGACATTACTTCAATAAATAGAGAACTGTCTCATTCCCTGTGGGGAGCATATGAAAATGCAGCACAAGCACAAACCTGCCATCGCACACTATCCAAATGGACCACATGTCTTGATGGAACCTGGAAGTTTGCATGCTATTCGACACCAACAGCTGTCGATCCCTTTTGGGAAGAAGGATATCCGCACACCGGCTGGAAAGAAATAAAAGTGCCGGGCAATTGGGAAGTACAGGGTTTTGGAGAGCCAATCTATACGAACGTAGTATATCCATGGGATCATTCCAGCAGGCAAAAGCATATCATCTATCCAAGTAGTAAAAAAGGGGCAGGCGGGTTACCCAATCCTCCCCATATACCGGAGGACAATCCTACAGGATGCTATTTTAGGAAATTTCAAATTTCAAAGGAATGGTTGGACAGGGATATTTTTATTCATTTCAATGGTGTTGAGTCTGCCTTTTATCTATGGATTAACGGAAAAGAAGCAGGTTATTCACAGGATAGTAAATTACCCAGTGAATTTGATATTACATCCTTGCTAAAAGAAGGAGAAAATACCATTGCCGTTCAAGTAATGAGGTTTGCCGAAAGTATTTATATGGAAGATCAAGACTATTGGCATCTTTCCGGGATTTTCCGCTCCGTTCAACTCTATTCCAAGCCCAGGACCAGAATTGTTGATTGGAAAATAGATGCTGTTCCTGATTTTTACTATTCCTCCGGTATGGTAGAAGCAGATGTATCGGTAAATAGATTCAACGGCTTTGCAGATTATAAAATAAAATTGGATATTATGGATATGAAAGGCTGTGTGTTAGCAAGCGGAACCTCGGAAATAAATGCTCAGGGGGCTTATCGTGCGTATGAGCATCCTACTTCAAATACAGCAAGGATAAAGGTGAAGGTTGAAAATATAATGCAATGGACACCGGAAACACCGGTTTTGTATAAGGCAGTCATGACACTCATTGATCCTAAGAATAAGGAAGTGGATTTTGAAAGCACCAGGATCGGATTCAGGAACATTGAAATTATAAATGGTGTTATATTATTAAATGGAAAAAGGCTCATTCTAAGAGGTGTCAACCGTCACGAACACCAGCCTTATGGCGGTCACACCGTACCGGTAGACCATATGGTATCGGAAATCAAACAGATGAAACAGCTCAATATCAATTCTGTAAGGACATGTCATTATCCTGATGATCCCATTTGGTACGATTTGTGTGATGAATGGGGACTGCTGGTGATATGTGAATGCAACCTTGAAACTCATGGTGTGCAAGGTGCATTGTCCCATCACCCTGCCTGGGGAACAAATTTTTTAGAAAGAGCCATTCGCATGGTATTGACTCACAAAAACCATCCGTCTGTCTATTCATGGTCTCTTGGAAATGAAAGCGGTGTTGGTGCCAATCATGCCGCAATGGCAGGCTGGATAAGAGAATATGATCCTGCGCGCTTATGCCAGTACGAAGCTGGAAATCCGAACAAAAATATTTCGGATGTTCGTGGAAATATGTATGCCACTGAAAGTACAATTTTAGATATGCTGACAGATGAAATGGATATCAGGCCTGTTGTCCTGGTGGAGTATTTATACCAAATCAGGAATGCCGGGGGAGGAATGTACAAATTTTATGAACTTGTCGAAAAATATAAGAGATTCCAAGGCGGCTACATATGGGATTGGCAGGACAAATGCCTGGTTGCCAAAACTGCAGAAAAAAAAGAGTACTTTGCCTACGGCGGAGATTTCAACGAAAGCATAACAGATTTAACCCACCCAACCTTTATGACCAACAATGGAATTGTATTGCCTGATTTGACACCAAAACCTGTGGCACTGGAAGTAAAGCAAATTTATTGCCCTGTCATTTTTGAAAAAACCGGCAAAGTGGGGCGGTTTGTGATAAAAAACCGTAATTTGGTATGGGACACAAAGCACTATAAAGTAATGTATGCAGTAAGGGAAAATGGTTATGTTGTAAAAACCGGACCGTTTGAACTTCCATATCTTAAAGCCGGGGAAGAAATGGAAGCTTCCTTTGATGAATTTAAAGACAAAAAAGAAAATGCAGTATACCATGTGGAATTCTCAGTGCAATATGCAAAAGACACTGCCTATGCAAAGGCCGGTGATGCGTTGGGATGTTATCAATTCAGCCTCGGAAGCGGAGCATATGTCTATGAAAGCTTGGGTTTAGCAAAACAAAAAACACAAAGTACCCTTGAATTGAAAGATTTACAAAATTCATTTAAAGTTTCAGGGACAGATTTCACGGTTGATTTTGATAAAACAACAGGAACCATAAAATCCTATGTCAAAAACAATGTGCAATACTTGAAAGGGGGGCCTGTGGAGTGCTTTACAAGGCCATATAGCGGAATTGATGCACATAAAGGCTGGGGAAGATACGAACTATGGGATATATATAGCCATAAAAATACAAGTATTACATTAAAACAATTCTCTGCTGATCCTGCCGGCAGTCGTAAAGCTCTGATAAAGACCGTAAGGGAATGCCGTTTTGAAGAAAATCCATATGGTATCATTGTCTTTAATAACTATATCATCCATGCAAATGGTGATATCAATGTCCATATTCTCTTTAAAATGAATACTTCTTTAAATGATTTGCCAAGAACAGGAGTGGAAATGGTTATTCCTGAGGGCTTTGAGAGCTTGGAATACTTCGGGCTTGGTCCTGTAGAAAATTACAGGGACCGAAAACATGCGGCCAAGCTTGGTGTTTTCAAAAACAGCGTGGAAAATGAACATTTTCCCTTTATTCCTCCTTCAGAAAACGGGGGGCATGAAGAAACCCGCTGGATTACACTTGCCAATGGGGACGGCAGGCTATTGAAAATATCTTCTCCTATCCCGTTCCATTTTGATATCCACCATAATACTATAGAAGATTATAAAAAGGCAAAGCATGAGCATGAACTGGTAAGGAGAAAGGAGAGCTATTTACATGTGGATGCTTCACATAGCGGAATAGGCAGCGACATGGCCTGGAGTACTGTGCTTACGGAGGATAATCAAGTAAAAGCACAAAATTATATCCTCGAATTTACTATTTCTGCAATATAGTGTAATTATAATGATGTGTATTAAAGCATTTGATTCTCCATCATTTTGATAAAATTTTAACTTGAACCAGAATTAGTTAAGCCCCCTAAACTTATAAGTTTAGGGGGCTTAGACCGTTTAATCATGAAAAAACGAATGGAAACCCGGACAAAATCTATCTAAATTCCATCCAACTTTTTTATTTTTTCATTTTTCACTGCATGGCAGGTTAATATGCATATGTTTTATCATCATCAAACTGGAAGTATTCATTTCCATAGAAAGCAAAATGCATCTGCGGCGTACCATGGGCTAAATTGCCTCCACACTCTTTATGCAATATGGTTCTTAGCCGGTTAACTTTTTCAGGATATTGGTCCGACAAATCATTTACTTCATAAGTGTCGTCCAATACGTTAAACAGCTGATATGTAAATGCTTCCTTTAGCTTATTGCTGCCACCGAACTGAGAATACCTATATTTTTCCCAATCAACTACAATTCGTAGTTTCAAACCGTCTTTTGACACAATTGACGGTCCCATAAAGCTTGCAAAGGGGATCGTGTCGTGTTCTTGTGCTTTACGGCCTTCCAATAAAGGCAGGTAAGATATGCCGTCTTTATCGTCAGGGAGCTCAACATCCAACAAATCAGCAATGGTCGCCATTAAGTCATAGTTAACCATCATGTGGTCGGTTTCCCTATTTGGTTCTACTACTCCAGGCCATTTGACTATATACGGTATGGTAACCCCGCCCTCCCAGTTGCTGCATTTCAAGCCTGATAACCCGGTGTCTGCATCAAAAACATCATTACACAGGGCAGAAGTAAATTTCACCGTAATATCATCCAGCTTTACACCATCTTTTGTGTATGTTTTAGAAGCCCCACCCGTACAGCAATGATCTACCGTATATCCATTATCACTGCTAAAAATAACCATGGTATCATCAGCTATGCCTAACTCTTCTAATTCGTCCATAATCTTGCCAACTGTTATATCAAGGCGCCTTACCATACAAGCAAATTCTATCTCAATATCATTTAAGTCAGGATTACTTCTAATATCTTCATAGATTTCATGGGCATATACAGGGCCATGTGGCAGCTGGGACGGATGGAAAAGAAAAAATGGATTATCTTTATTCTCCCTTAAAAATGCTATTATTTTATCGTCAAACAAATCCTGGGAATATACGGCCCTACCCTTATCACATCTGTCAACCTTGCTGTCATCCTCTTTTAATTTTGTCCCCCTGCCGCAATGTATACCGGTATTACCCGGTATGTTAAATTTCACACCGTTATCAAAAAGGAAATCAGGATAGAATCCATGGCATCTTTCATGGTCATAATATCCGTAATGGTAATCCCAGCCATGGTCAAACAATTGCTGGGGTGTGGTTGCAAAGCCCCACTCCAATTTGCCTATCTGGCAAGTTTTATACCCTGCATTTTTAAATAGCCGGGGCAGAAGCAACGTATCTTTTTCAGGAAGCAGGCCTGTGTTTTGGATTATTTCATAAACTTCATCCTCAGTCATTGTTCCCCTTGAGATTTCTTTATAAATGCCGGCTCTTGTAAAAGTCCACTCCCCCGGATGTGCATCGTGTATGCCGCATAGAAGGCTGGCCCTGGCAGGTGCGCAAAAAGCACTGCCATATGCACGGTTGAACTTTATTCCCTGGCTTGCCAATTTGTCAATATTTGGCGTAGAAAACTGCTTTTGCCCGTAACAGCTTAACAGGCCTCTACCTAAATCATCAGCATAGATATATATTACATTTGGCTTTTTATGCATCATATCAGCCCTTCTTCCATGCATGTTTATATTACAGTTTTAATTATATATCTATTGAAAACAAAATAAAATTTGTAATATTGCTTTGTTTGATATAATATATTGCTATATTGGATGCTAAACAGATGAGGAGGATACTGTAATGGCCGGATCGACATTTCCCGTTATCTATAAAGAGAAATCCTTTTATACACCACCTGATATTATTGAAAAAGAATCTCAAAGTGAGATTCTTAAAAGTCTTTTACTTACATGGGCAGGATGTTATACCAAGGCATACGGACATAAAGTAGTTAACCGCAGGCTTAAAGACCATATTATCATTTATTGTGTTGATGGTCTGGGCTGGCTGGAATTAAACAATAAGCGGTGGATTATAAAAAAAGGAGATTTTTTTACTTGTCCTCCCCAACTTATTCATTCCTATGGTTCTAATAATAAAGAGCCATGGACGAAATATTGGATTCATTTCAGAGGAGAAAATGCGGGTTATTATATGGAGATGCTGGGACTTACCATGGATTCACCCATTCTTCATATTGGGGATAATGTCAAAATTCTGTCCTGGATGCATGATCTTTTTCGCACCCTGGAAAAAGGCTATACCCACAGCAATTTACTTATGGCTACCTCTTATCTTAACAACATCTTAAGCTATATCAACAGCTTGGTTAGAAACAAGGAACTCAATAAAAACGACGAGATAACTGTGGAAAAAGTTATTACGTATATGCTGGACAATATTAATGGTAACCTGGACCTGGATCATATATCTGCCTACGCAGGCATATCCAAATATCATTTTGTCCGATTGTTTAAAAAAATAACAGGCTATACCCCATTGAATTATTATATAAGGTTGAAGATGCAAAAAGCTTGCCAGCTTCTGGAATCTTCTTCTGTTAAAATAAGCAGTATAGGTTCTGCTTTGGGCTTTAATAATGCATATTATTTCTCTATGACTTTCAAGAGGGTGATAGGACAGTCTCCGCAAAGCTATCGGGAAATGTTGAGATAAAATATGGATTCCTTGATTTTACAAGGTACTTAAGAAAGATTAAAGATATAGAATTCGGGGGCTTCTTTCTTTTAAAGACCAATCCGGATAATTAAAAAACTGTGTAAAGAATAGCAATTTTAAATATAATATATTAAATGATACAATTGGAGAAGTAAAGATAATTTAACTCATATACTGTGTGGTGATTGCAGTGAAGTCAATAGCAAATTATATTTCAACAGCGAGGATATTTCTTTCATTAACTTTGGTTTTGGTAAAACCATTAAGTATAGTATTTTTTATTATCTATTTCGTTTGTGGAATTAGTGATGTTTTTGATGGATATATAGCAAGAAAAACTGATAGCGTTAGTAAATGGGGTGACAAACTTGATACAGCAGCAGACTTGATAATGTTTATGATACTTATGCTTATACTATATCCGATAATCAATTTGACAGTTGGAATCATTGCCTGGATAGTTATAATTGGAATAATCAGAGCTATATCAATAATAATGGTATTTGTAAAATACAAAACTTTTCAGATACTTCATACTTATAGCAATAAAATAACAGGAGTGGTATTATTTTTATTCCCACTATCAATTGTTTTTTTCCAATCAGATATTCTACTGATGTATATACTTTGTATGGTTTCCAGTATTTCTACTATTGAAGAATTCCTAATTCATTTATTGTCAAAAAAATTAGAAACAAATAGGAAAAGCATACTGGCAAAATAAGTGTATTCACATTTAAAAAACTTATGAAACAGCCATGCTGCCCCGCCCATGCAAATATTAGAGGCTAAGGAAGAAAGTTGGAATTAAGCAGATTGACCAATTTTGCTTCGATTAAAAAGATGCTTAACAGCTATGTATGAGAAGTACAAATTCTAAATTTTTTTATTTTCCTGCATAATGGAGAGCAGCCGGATTTTTACTATTTTTATTTTATTGACGAAATAACATAAAGTGGGATATACTATGTTCATTAGTTGAAGTAATGGTGGTGCAGTAATGGGACAATTTGCCATAGGCACTGATGACTTTGTTAAATTTAAGGAAAAGAGTGCTTATTATATTGATAAGAGTTTATTTGTCAAGGAAATAATTGATGACACCAATGAAGTTTTGTTGATTACAAGACCAAGGCGGTTTGGCAAGACCTTGAATATGTCTATGCTGAATTCATATCTGGCATATAATAATGATGAGAATTATACTCACCTGTTTAATGATTTAAAGATATGGGATGCAGGAGAAAAGTATACAGACCATTTCCAGGACACACCTACCATATTCTTTACTATGAAGAATGTTTGCTGTGATAACTGGGATGAGTGTTATTTGATGCTTGTCATTATGATTTCTGAGATTTTTAGAGACAAACTGTATTTGAAGGAAAGTTTGTCTGCTAGTGATAAGGAAGTTTTTGATAAGATATTGAATCAGGATAAGGAACAAACAGGGTATTACAAGAACAGTCTTTTGTATCTGACCAGGTGGCTTTATGAATATCATAATAAAAAAGTGTATTTGGTCATTGACGAATATGATACCCCTATACATGAAGGTTATCAGAATAGGTATTACAAAAAGATAATAAATTTCATTCAGGTATTTTTTGGAGCGGCCATGAAATCAAATAAATATCTTGAAAAGGCTGTATTGACAGGAATAACAAGAATTGCAGGAGAAAGCCTGTTTTCAAAGCTTAATTCTTTTGTCTCGTATAACATAAGAAAAAAGCAATTCAATGAATTCTTTGGTTTTAAAGAGGAAGAGACAATAATAGCTGTAGAAAAGTTTTCACCCAATAGAAAGATGGAAGCTATAAGAAAAATGTATAATGGTTATTTAATAGGTGGTATGTCAATGTATAACCCATGGTCCATCATGAATGTTCTGGATAGTGACGAGTTGGAACCATTACAGCCCTATTGGTATAACACAAGCAGTGACAGTCTTATAAGACGCCAGTTTGCAAAAAAGACCCATGGGGTAAAGGAAGCTTTATCAAGACTGGTATCTGGAGGAACAATAACACGAAAAATAAAAGATGAAGTAACTTATCTGGATTTAGCCGACAGTGGAGATGCAGTTTGGAGTTTCCTTTTATACTCCGGTTATTTGACCTTGAATAAATATGAAATGAATAAAGATAGGACATATGAGTTATGCATACCTAATGAGGAAGTCAGGGGGCTTATGCAAAATATAATAGAGAACTGGTTTTCAGAAGGCTTGTCGGTTGACGACATTAATATGTTTTTAGAGGCAATGCTTACAGGGAAAGCCGATTCTTTGAAAAATCAGCTGTCTATAATGATGAAGCGTTCTTTTTCATATTTTGATATAACCAGGACAATGCCGGAAGCTGTATACCAGTCATATATACTGGGGATGCTGATGTATTTGGACAGGGATTACTACTGTGAATCAAACCCTGTTATGGGTGAGGGCAGATGTGACATCCTGATATGTCCAAAAGCCGGTGTCTTCAAGGAAACAGGAGTTATACTGGAATTTAAGAAAACAGATGATGAAATGAAGCTTGATCAAATAACAGAAAGTGCACTTTTACAGATAAAAGAGAGAAATTATATTGAAGGTGCAAGAAAAAGGGGTATTAAAACCATATATTGCTATGGCATCGGTTTTTATAAAGCTGAACTAATGCTTAAAATGGAGAAGGTTGATTTATCAGACACTGCAAAACAATATTCTTAGTATTGCTGATGCACCTGAGAAGCCTTATCTGAATAGACTTTGCCTTGACACCACTCTTATCATCAAAGCATTCAGAGGAAATCCGGCTATTTTTTTTAATTAAAGACAGCTAACGTAAAGCTCCTCGTTTCAGGCTTCAAATTTCCAATTTCAATGTGCCGGATTATATTGAAAAGCGACTGGTCAAATACCACATATGCGATAACTGCTGAACATATTCTTAATATATTAAAAGTTGATACAAAAGAGTCAGGCAACTGTTTTTTATTAATTACCATGATATAATATAAATGTTATTTATATGAATAACCGGAGGATTTATCAATGGAGAGATCATTTAAAATTGCCGTATGCCAGACCATGGCAGGTAAGGAAAAGGAACAAAACAGAAAAGATGCGGAGGGATTTTTGGAAGAGTCTAAAAGGAATAATGCACAATTGATTGCTCTTCCTGAAATGTTTATCTGTCCTTATGATTCTACTTTTTTCAAAGATTATGCAGAGGAGATACCAGAAGGAGAGACATCTGTTTGGATCATGAGGATGGCAAAGAAGCTGAATGTATACATACTGGCAGGATCAATACCTGAAAAGAGTGGGGACAGATACTACAATACAAGTATTTTTGCCGGTCCGGACGGCAATATCAATGGGATTCACAGGAAAATCCATCTGTTTGACATTGACCTTGAAAATCAGAAATTCAAGGAATCCGATACTTTTTCTCCAGGCAGCCAGGTTACTGTAGTTGATACTGAGCTGTGCAAAATAGGTATAGCTGTTTGTTATGATTTGAGGTTTCCGGAATTGTTCAGATTGATGGCACAAAAAGGAGCTTTGTTAATTATTGTACCGGCTTTATTCAGTATGTCGACAGGTCCCCATCATTGGGAGCTGTTGTTAAGAGCCAGGGCTGTTGATAATCAGATGTACCTTGTGGGTGCTTCACAGGCAAGAAATCATGGTAACTTCTTTGTTTCATACGGCAATTCCATGATTGTTGATCCCTGGGGTAATGTTTTATCAAATGCAGGGGAAAAAAAGGGCATCATATATGCAGATATTGATCTTGAACTGGTTAATAAGGTCCGCAGGGAATTACCTGTTCTTAAACATTTGAGAAATGATTTGTACAAAACATCTCTTTCCGGCATTAATGAATAACATTAATAACAAATAATATCAATAGTACATAAAACAGGGGCGAGATAAATATTATTTTGGTAAAAAATTGTTACTGTTCACACACAGGCTATACCAAGGATTCCTGGTATTACAAACAAACCTTTCAACTGCTTTGATACTGCATTTTTAACATTGACGAAAAAATACCCTGTTTTTCTTTTAGTTCTGAGGACTTACCTGTTTCTGCGATTGCACCGTCTTTAATCACAATAATCTTATCCTGTTAAAAGACCTTTAATGAGCATCTCCTTTTTTTATACATTGGTTATTGGACAAGATATATCACTAATAGAATTGTAGTGAAATACAATTTTATTGGGAGGGTGTTATGAGGATATATCTTATAAATTTGAAGCCTTTTCTGTTAAAAACAGTTCTTACACTGCTGTTTGTAGCTTTGACTGCATATTTACTGGTTAGCATATTTCAAAATGCTGCGGCCGATGTTTTCACGCAAAAGAAGCAAATACCGATTTATTCAGTTGAAACCGGCCAAAAGCAAGTAGCATTGACATTTGATTGTGCCTGGGGGGCAGATGATATCCCGCAGATACTGGATACTCTGGAACGTGAAAATGTGAAAGCAAGCTTTTTCCTTGTAGGTCATTGGGCCAAAAAATTTCCTGAAAGTGTAAATTTAATGTATAACAATGGACACGATATAGCAAACCATGGATTTTCGCATCTTCGGATGGGTGCATTAAATAAAGATAGGATAAAGGGAGAAATAGCTGAATGCGGAACTGTTATTGAAAACATTATCAAAAAAAAACCTGATCTGTTCAGGCCTCCGTATGGGGACTATTCAAATAGTGTGGTTGATATTGCAAAAAAACTTGGCTATTATACTATACAATGGGATGTTGACAGCCTGGACTGGAAAAAGGATATTTCCCGGGATACTATCATTGAAAGAGTGGTAAGCAGGGTCCGCAATGGCTCAATCATTCTTATGCATAATGATACGACGCATACGGCCCATGTTCTGCCGGATATCATAAAATCTATCAAGTCAAAAGGATTTGAATTTGTTCCGGTGTCCCGGTTGATACTTAGAGAAAATTATACTGTTGATTATGCCGGAAGGCAAAAGAGAACAATTGACAATTGAAATTGTATGGTTAATAATTATATATGGCGTACTTTGTTGTATGGTTATGAGGCTGAAAATTAATATTGACGGGAGGGCGAGTAATGCCATATGAGATAGCCAGGCTCCGGCCCGGCAGAACCGGTGGTCAAAAAAAAGCAGCGGCCTGTAAAATTGCTGAAGGAACGATACATACCCTTGGAACTTCCGGAGCATTCATATCAGCTGCATCTGAGGAAATATCAAGAGAGGGTTCGGGGAAAAGTATGTACAAACCTGATATTGAAGAAAAGGAAAGGCTTCCTTTAAAAAAGCCGGGTTATACGGCATGAAGAGAATACTGTTTACCGGAGGCGGCACAGCAGGCCATGTTACACCTAATATTGCGTTAATAAGCGAACTTGAAAAGAAAGAGTACAAGGTATATTATACAGGACGGTATGAAGGAATCGAAAGGGATTTGATTGAAAAGGCGGATATAAAATATTACCCCATATCTGCAGGGAAATTAAGACGGTACTTTGATTTAAAAAATATTGCCGATATAGCCAGGATAGGAAAAGGCTTTTTCAATGCTCTTTCACTGGTTAAAAAAATAAAACCTGACTTAGTATTCAGCAAAGGCGGTTTTGTATCTACTCCCGTAGTATGGGCGGGGCATTTAAGAAGGATTCCCGTTGTTATCCACGAATCGGATTTTACTCCCGGACTTGCCAACAAGCTTTCTATTCCTTTTGCTACAGGTATTTGCTATTCATTTCCGGAGACGGGAAGGTATCTTAATGAGGCAAAATCCTATTTGACAGGGATACCAATAAGGCAGGAGCTTTTTTCAGGTAATATTACGGAAGGGAAGAAGCTCTGCGGATTTAAAGGCCATAAACCTGTTTTAATGATAATGGGAGGCAGCCAGGGCTCCCGGTTTTTAAACAGTGTTGTGAGAAGAAGTCTTGATGAGCTTCTGGGAGTATTTCACATATGCCACATTTGCGGTCCGGGAGGACTTGATGAAAAATTGGCCGGCAAAATAGGATACTGTCAGTTTGAATATGTAAATAAAGATATTTCTCACTTGTATGCCCTTGCCGATGTTGTGGTTTCAAGGGCCGGGGCTACAACACTTTTTGAGCTGCTGTCACTTAAAAAGCCCAATTTGTTAGTTCCATTATCGAAAAAAGCCAGCAGGGGAGACCAGATATTAAATGCCCGGTCCTTTAAAAGATTGGGATTTAGCGATGTAATTGAAGAAAAAGAAATAGATAAAGACAAGTTTTTTCAGGCAATAATAAACCTCTATGGAAAAAGAAACCTGGTAATTGATAAAATGACAAAAGCTCCGATAATAAATAGTACTGAAAAAATAATTAACATAATTGAAAATATAAAATGCTAATAAAATGTTGATAAATGCAAACAATAGTGGTATAATACTACTTGCATTAAGGCAAAATAGAAATTTTTTTCTACAAAGAGTGGGCATAACCCACTCTTTGCGCGTTATTATATTTTTTAGGCTATGCTGTTAGGAATTTTAGAGCGTTGAACCGGAGGGTATATATGGGAGGAAGAAAAATAGAAGAAGTTGTCTGTGGATTGGCCCGGCCCATTCTTGACAGGATGGGCTACGAACTTGTAGATATTGAATTTCTCAAAGAAGGCGGTGAGTGGTATCTTCGGATTTACATTGACAAGCCCGGGGGAATATTAATTGAAGATTGCCAGGCAGTCAGTGGAGAGATTGGTGTCAAACTGGATGAAGCGGATCCCATAAAGCAAAGCTATTATCTCGAAGTATCATCGCCGGGCCTTGAAAGGCCATTGAAGAAGGACGGGGATTTTAAAAAATACCAGGGTGAATTTATACAGCTGAAGCTTTTTAAACCGGTAAACGGCTGCAAAGTATATGAAGGGACTTTGAAAGGACTCAAAGGTAATAATATTATTATCGGCAAGGAAGACGGAGAAGTTTTGGAATTCGACAGAAATGAAGTTGCTATTGCACGAAGAGCAATTAAATTTTAGCGGGGGATTCTGCGGGAGGTTACTATAACTATGAGTATAGAATTATTGCATGCTCTGCAACAATTGGAAAAAGAAAAAGGCATTAATAAGGACACGCTTATTGAAGCTATTGAAGCTGCGCTGTTATCAGCTTACAGGAGGAATTTCGGTTCTACGCAAAATGTTAACATACGTTTTGACCGTGAAACAGGAGATGTCAAAGTTTTTATGGTTAAATATGTTATGGAATTACCTGAGAATTCATTGACTGATATTTCTGTAGAAGAAGCACAGGAAATAAACCCTAATATGGAAGCAGGAGACCTTCTGGAAATTGAAGTTACTCCCAGGAAATTTGGAAGGATAGCAGCTCAAACTGCAAAACAGGTAGTTGTCCAAAGAATAAGGGAAGCTGAGAGAGGAATAATTTTTGAGGAATTCCAGAATAAGGAAAGCGATATAGTGACGGGGATTGTGCAAAGAAATGAAAGGCGGAATGTTGTAATAGACCTGGGAAAAGCCGAGGCTATCCTCTCTCCCAATGAGCAAACCGCAGGGGAAATGTATGCTTTTAATGATCGCATAAAAACATACATAGTTGAAGTTAAAAAAACTTCCAAAGGTCCGCTTATAATTGTATCCAGAACCCATCCTGGACTTGTAAAAAGATTGTTTGAGCTTGAAGTGCCCGAGATACATAGTGGAGTTGTTGAAATTAAAAGCATATCAAGGGAAGCAGGATCAAGAACTAAAATTGCAGTTTTTTCAAGGGATGAAAATGTTGACCCGGTAGGTGCATGTGTGGGTCAAAAAGGAATCAGGGTGCAGGCAATTGTAGATGAATTAAAAGGTGAAAAAATTGATATAATCAAATGGAGCAGTAATGCGGAGGAATTCATATCAAGCAGCTTAAGTCCTGCAAAAGTTGTCAGGGTTGTGCTTAATGAAGAAGAAAAAAGTGCAAAAGTAACCGTACCTGACTACCAGCTTTCATTGGCAATTGGGAAAGAAGGTCAAAATGCAAGGCTAGCAGCAAAGCTCACAGGCTGGAAAATTGATATAAAGAGTGAATCCCAGTTGAGAGCTGAAATTGAAAAGCAGTTATATGGAGAAATTCAGGATGAATATGACCCTGATGAAGACCAGGAGGATTATGAACAGAATTATTATGAAGAAGAATATAATAATTCCGGCGATGATTATATGGAAGATGAACAGGATGCGGAAAACAGCAACGGGGAAGCAGATTAGGATACTTGAACAAAACTCCCTGGCAGAATACCAGTATAAAATGTATGATTTTCTGATATGACATTAGTGTAATGCTTTTATTCCAAAATCATGTATCCTGCTTATGCAGTGCCGGTGATTTATTAATTGACAGGGATATTTTGCCAGTTTAAGGCCTGCATGCTGCAGGGTTTGACATGACACCGGCAATCTGTTATGAAGCATATAGGAGTGTTGTGATGATGAAAAAAAGAAAAGTACCCATGCGTATGTGTATTGGTTGTCAGGAAATGAAGCCTAAAAAGGAGTTAATAAGGGTAGTAAAAAACAAAGAAGGTGAAATATCAATTGATTTAACAGGAAGGAGCCATGGACGGGGAGCATATTTGTGTAAAAACAGGGCATGTATGGATAAAGCATTAAAGAGCAGGAAGCTGGAAAAAAACTTTTCCTGCTCAATTGACAGTCATATATTTGACATGCTCAAAGAACAATTGGAGGAAATTTGATGACGGGACGTTTTTATACTTTTCTTGGTTTGGCAATGAAAGCCGGTAAA
The DNA here is from genome assembly GCA_028280575.1 of Clostridia bacterium. Taxonomy (GTDB): domain Bacteria; phylum Bacillota; class Clostridia; order Acetivibrionales; family STF1-152; genus JANQLN01. Next base: position 30,114 of record JANQLN010000007.1, on the reverse strand, counting down.
ATAATATCAGGAGAAGAAACCTGTGAACGTATATTAAAGAAAGGACAGGTATATTTGACGATAGTGGCAAATGATGCTTCTAATAATATTAAGAAGAAGTTTTACAATTTATGCTCATTCAGGGATGTTGAATATATTACTTGCGGGGAAAAGAGTAATCTGGGTACGGCTATTGGAAAAGAGCAAAGGGCTGTATTATGTGTTACCGACAAGGGTTTTTCTGAGAAGCTTTTGCAAAGAGCAAAGGAGTTATCTGTAATTTTGGGGGTGGACTTATATGGAAAAAATTAGAATATATCAGTTGGCGAAGGAATTGAATACTACGAGTAAAAGGCTTATGGAAAAATTAGCAGAAATAAATATAGAAGTTAAAAATCATATGAGCCTTTTAGGTGATGATGAGCTTAAAGCATTATACGGCCACATTGGTGTGATATCGCATTCTGATGATGATGAGGGTGAAATGAAAAAACTGCCTAAGCCACCTGCCCCGGCCAAGCCTCCCGGACCTGTAAAGAGAAAACCTGCGAATAGGGAAAAAAGCGGTCCCAGGATCATAAGGAAGACAGAAATAATTCTTGATTCAGAAGGAGATAGTGAACAGTCAACCAGAAAACAAAATAAGAAGAATAAGAAAAAAAGAAGAGATTATGTGAAAATAGCAGATGATACTTCAGGTTTGAGAGCCGGATTCAGGAGAAATACGGATAATTCACTGGAGGATTTAAGAAACACTGCTAAAGTTACGGTAAAAAATAAGGCAGAAGAAAAACCGCTGAAAAAGAAGAAAAAAAGCATAGAACAGGCTGCGGCTAATAAAAACAATACGGACGGTAAACAAAATGCCGAAACCAAATTGTCCGGCCCTGATTTGCAGAAAGACCCGGCTGAAGCAATTGATAAAAATACTGTTAAGGAACATAAAACAAATAATAAAAAGAGAGTAACCCCGATGAAAACAGTTGTTGATGTTAAAGAGGAAAAACAGGAAAATAAGGAGCAAGCAGCTGCCCGGGAAAAGAAAAAGGAAGCAATTGTTCCTAAAAAAGATGCTGCTGACAAATCGGGACAGGCAGAAGCTTCATCCAAGGATAATAGAAGTTATAAACAAAAAGATAAGCCTGCCGGGAAGAAAAAACCTGAAAATCAAGCTAAAGCCTTTACAAAAGAACGCCAGGCCGGCAGTGTTAAAAGGGATGGCAAGCAGGAAAAACCCGCTGCTAAATACAAAAAAGATACTAATATCAAAAAAACCTATAATGATAAAGATAAAAAAGACAGGCCGGCAAATAAAAGCAATACAAGGGCACAAACTAAAAAGCCTTTAAATATACCTCAGCCTGAATCGAGTGAGTCTGAAAAGACCAGTAAAGATACTTCAAGGGGCGAAAGAAGGAGAAGTACACTTAAGGATACCAGAAAAGAGTCTTCTAAAAAGGATATAATAACAAGGCCTGTGAAAAAGAAAAAGTTCCAATCTCAAAATATTGTTATACCCGGTGTAAAAAAGGATGTATCCGAAGTTATGTCGGACGACTTTGAATTCGATGAATTTTATAAGGAATATGGCAAGAAGAAAAAGAATCCAAAGTATAAAAGAGAAGAAGAAAAGAATATTGATGCCGTTAAACAGGTCCAATTAACCATAAAGGTACCGGAGCATATCGTGGTTAAGGAACTTGCAGAGCGTCTTAAAAAGACGGCAACAGAAGTCATCAAAAAGCTTATGAATATGGGCCTTATGGTTACTGTTAATGAAGAAGTTGATTTTGAAACCGCAAATATTGTAGCAGATGAATTCAATATCAAGGTTGAAAAGGAAGTTGAAATAAATAAAGAAGAAATTCTTTTCGATGATGCTGAAGAAGATTCACAAAATATGCAGGCAAGAGCTCCAATTGTTGTTGTAATGGGCCATGTCGACCATGGGAAAACTTCACTGCTTGATGCAATCAGAGAGGCAAACGTAATTGGTACGGAAGCAGGAGGAATAACCCAGCATATTGGCGCCTATATGGTTAATACCCAGGGCAGAGATATAACATTTCTTGATACACCCGGCCATGAGGCTTTCACTTCTTTAAGGGCAAGAGGAGCCCAGGTTACGGATATTGCCATATTGGTAGTTGCTGCTGATGATGGAATTATGCCTCAGACCGTTGAAGCAATAAATCATGCAAAGGCTGCAAACGTAACTATAATTGTTGCAATAAACAAAATGGATAAGCCTGGAGCAAATCCTGATAAAATCATGCAGCAGCTGACGGAACACGGGCTTGTCAGTGAAGAGTGGGGAGGAGACATAATCTGTGTGCCAATTTCTGCATTAAAAAGGGAAAATATTGACCAATTGCTTGAAATGGTGCTTCTGTCGGCAGACATGCTTGAGCTGAAAGCAGATCCTGATAAACAGGTAAAGGGAACTGTTATTGAAGCCAGGCTGGACAAAAACAGAGGTGTGCTTGCAACGCTTCTTGTGCAAAGAGGTACATTAAAGCTTGGTGATTCAATAATATCGGGTACAACCGTAGGCAGAATAAGGGCAATGGTTAATGATAAAGGCCAGAGTATAGATAAAGCATCTCCTTCCACGCCTGTAGAAATTTTGGGTTTACCGGAAGTGCCTTTAGCAGGGGAACTTTTCTATGGCATTGAGGATGAAAAAATGGCAAGACAGCTTGTAGAAGAAAGAAGGGCACAGCAAAGAGAAGAACAACTGAAAGTAAACTCAAGGGTTTCTCTTGATGATTTATTCAGCCAAATTAAGGAAGGCATGGTCAAGGATCTTAATATAATTGTAAAAGCAGATGTACAGGGTTCTGTGGAAGCAGTAAAGCAGTCACTTGAAAAATTAAGTAATGACGAGGTAAAGGTAAAGATTATACACGGAGCCGTTGGTGCTGTAACTGAATCGGATGTTAGCCTGGCAGAAGTATCAAACGCAATTATAATAGGATTCAATGTAAGACCTGCAGCAAATGTTATGGAAGCTGCTGAAAATGCAAATGTGGATATAAGGCTATACAGGATAATATATAATGCAATTGAAGATATAGAGGCGGCCATGAAGGGAATGCTTGATCCTACCTTTAAAGAAGTCGTACAGGGACATGCGGAAGTGAGGCAGTTATTCAAGGTTTCAGGTGTAGGTACAATAGCCGGCTGCTATTTAACCGACGGAAAGATAACAAGAGCTTCAGGTGTAAGGCTTGTGAGAAGCGGAATTGTTGTGCATGAAGGTGAACTGGCCTCTCTTAAAAGATTCAAGGATGATGTAAAGGAAGTAGTACAGGGATATGAATGCGGAATATCCTTTGAAAGGTATAACGATTTAAAAGAAGGAGATATTATAGAAGCATATATAATGGAAGAAGTTAAAAGGGACTGAAATCTTTGTGCATTTATTTAAAAGTCACATTGCAAAAATTAAACACGTTCCATATGGAAACTACCGGAGTTGATACTTATGGTAAACAGGGTAAACAGAATATCGGAAGAAGTTAAAAGAGAGATAGGAACTATTTTACAGCAGGGATTGAAGGACCCAAGGATACCTGATTTTATAAGTGTTGTTGCAGCTAATGTTACCAGGGATTTAAGGCATGCAAAGATTTATGTAAGTGTTTTTGGCAGTGATAAGGAAAAAAAGGCTGCAATAAAAGGATTGCAAAGTGCCGCGGGATATGTAAGGAAAGAACTCGGGAAGAAAGTGAAATTAAGGTATATTCCTGAATTGCATTTTGAGCTGGATGACTCTATTGAACATGGTGTATATATGTCAAAATTGATTAATGACACGGTTGAAAGTAAGGATTAGTGCTTTTTAACAATCAGTCTGGCAAAATAGCGTTTGTATTTAATCAATGCGAACGCTTTTGTTATAAATACGAAAGGGTAAATTAGATGGATTTAAAACATATTATAAATCTTTTGCAGCAAAATGATGATATTATTATTTTTCCCCATGTTAATCCTGATGGAGATTGCTTGGGTTCAAGTATTGCTCTGGCAATGGCGCTTACAAATATTGGAAAAAAAGCAAGGGTAATTGTAGAAGAAAATGTTCCTTCGGCGTATGAATTTTTACCGGGGCTTGAATGCCTGGAAATGTATAAGGAGGATAAGAGCAATGGACAATTGGCTGTTGCAATTGATACCGGTGATAGAAAACGGCTTGGAGAAAGGGCCAGGCTGTTTGACAGGTGTAAATTTACAGTGAATATAGACCATCATAAGACAAATACTTCTTTTGCGGATTATAATTTTATAGATGCCTCAAAATCTTCTGCGGGAGAAATAATTTTTGATATACTTAAAAGTATGAATGTAAAAATAGACAAAAGCATTGCTGTTTGCCTGTATGTTGCCATAGCAACAGATACGGGAGGATTTAGGTACAGCAATACTACTGCAGATACACATAGAACGGCAGCTAAGCTTATGGAATATGGATTGAATGCAGGAGAGCTTTCAAGCAGGCTTTTTGAAGTTGTGAGCAAAAGCAAGGTTTTACTGACGGCGGAGGTCATAAAAACACTTGAAATATTTAGCGGAGGTAAGATAGCATTTCTTGAAGTTAACGATAAAATACTCGAATCGGCAGGAGCCGTTCCGGGAGATTGCGACGGATTGGTTAACATAGGGCGTAACATTGAAGGAGTCGAAGTGGCTGTTTTACTAAAGGAAATTGGAAATAATGAAATCAAGGCAAATATGAGATCAAATAAATATGCCGATGTTGCATCCATAGCAAGTTTTTTTTCAGGCGGAGGACATGCAAGGGCAGCAGGATGCACTATTTATTCCCACATGAATAAGGCAAAGAGTATGCTGCTGGCTAAAGTCCGGGAGGTAGTGGAGTAGATGATAAACGGCATATTAAATATATTGAAACCGCCTGGAATGACTTCCTTTGATGTAATTGCCGTCATAAGAAAAATTGCAGATACAAAAAAGGTTGGGCATACGGGCACCCTGGACCCTCAAGCAGTTGGTGTCCTCCCGGTTTTCACAGGCAAGGCAACAAAAATAATTGAATATGTGGAAAATGAAGATAAGGCTTACAGGGCCGAAATGACACTGGGAGTGGAAACAGATACCCAGGACGCCTGGGGAAATATAGTATCAAAGCAAAAGTCAGATTTGGGCAGCGCACGTATAGAAGGCGCGGTCAAATCATTTTGCGGGAATATATTACAGGTGCCGCCAATGTATTCGGCAGTAAAAATAAAGGGAAAAAAACTATATGAATTAGCGAGAAAAGGCATAAATATAGATAGAGAACCAAGAAATGTAGTAATAAAACATATAAATGTAATTAGGGTAAAAGCAAACAGGGTTATTTTTGATTTAGAATGCTCAAAGGGTACATATATACGAACACTTTGCCATGATATAGGTAAAACCTTGGGTTGTGGTGCCCATATGTCATTTTTAATCAGGAAAAGAGCAGGCAGTTTTAAAATTTCTGAAAGCATTACATTGGAAAGGCTAGCCAACGGTATAAATGGCTGTATAATGGATATGGACAGTATTTTAAGCCATATGGACAAAGTCGTGGTACATAAATCAGATGAGAAGAGATTTGTAAATGGAAGTGTCATAGAAGCCCGTAATACGAGCATGTCAAAAAATGGGCATCTGGTACGGGTTTATAATGGGAAAGGCAATTTTCTCGCAGTTGGCAAATTGATTTTATTAGATAAAAAGGTTATGTTGAAACCTGAAAAGCTGTTGATCTGAAAAGTTTTGTCCAGGGGGAATCATGAAAGTATTTAGAAGTATAAGCAATTTGGATAAAAGGGAAAAAGTTATTGGATTGGGTAATTTTGACGGCCTTCACAAAGGGCATATGGCGCTTGTCGATACTTTGATAAAAGAATCCGACGCTAATGGTATGGATTCCATGATATATACTTTTGTGAAGCATCCTGAAAATATTTTAAGGAAAAAGTTATTTACGCCCCTTTTAACTGCCGTGGATAAAAAAATCCAGCTGCTGGGCAAAACCAGGCTGGATAGCATATACCTGGAAGAGTTTGATGAAAGGTATTCAAGGATGGAGCCTCTGGAATTTGTAAAATCCATATTGGTAAACAAGCTCAATGCCAGAGTAGTTGTAGCCGGATTTAACTATCATTTTGGATACAAAGGGGTGGGAGATGTAAAATTGCTGGCAGAATTAGGAGAGAAATTTGGATTTGATGTTAAGGTAGTGCCTCCGGTGCGGATAGATGGAGAAATAGTTAGCAGCACAATTATCAGAGGATTGGTTACCCGGGGAGAAATGAAGAAAGCTTCAAAATATCTTGGGAGGAATTATTCCATTACAGGGAAGGTACAACCGGGTAAAAATCTGGGAAGCAGACTGGGATTTCCAACAGCGAACATTCATCCTGAGAATTATCTTGTACTACCAAAGACAGGCGTATATGTTTCCAGGACAAATTTGGGAGGAAATATTTATAAAAGCATAACCAACATAGGAATAAATCCTACGGTTTCAAAGGCGGAGATGCTGAGTGTAGAAACTCATATCCTTGATTTCTATCAAGATATTTATGGCTGTAATATTGAAATATCCTTTCTTAAAATGCTTCGTAATGAGATAAAATTTAAAAATAAGGAAGCTCTGGCAAAGCAGGTTGAAAAAGATATTAAAAATGCCTCCGATTATAACAACGGAGCTTGACAGTCCTTTAAAACGATATACCCGTAAAAATGAAAGTTTTTTGAACCGGGTAAAATTTATGCCAAAAAAAATTATTTTCTTTTTATTGTGCACCCCAAAACCATTCCGTTTAGAAAAGCAAAGACTACAACTCCTATGGCGGCTGCAATCCCTATTGTCATGACGGGATTGTCCTCCTGTGATTTTTTTTCTATAACCCTCGGGTGCTTTCTATATTTTTTATACACAGTTATTAATAACCTCCTTGATACATAAGTTACGATATTTATATTTTCCATATATACAATTAAAAATACATAAAATAGATTGAATATAATATGAAGATTTCATTATAATATAAAATGGAAAAAGATATAAAAGGAAGTGAAGCCATTTGGAAAATATGGAAGCAATACCTGATGTCAAAGAGATAGCACAGCATGAAGGGATGAAAATTAACCTTTTGGAAACTGCAAAATTTAAAACCAGTTCAATAAGCATTTTTTTTCATAATATCCTTGGCATGAACAGTGTAACCAAAAATGCACTGCTTCCTGCGGTTATGAGAAGAGGGACAAAAAGCCTGCCCAGATTTAAGGATATAGCAAGGAGACTGCAGGAAATGTATGGTGCCACATTTGATTGCGGGGTACTCAAAAAGGGTGATATACAATTAATCCAGTTCTACATTGAGTTTCTTTCAGATAAATATATAAAGAAAGATACAAGCCTGTTTGATGAATCCCTAAAGTTGATTTTTGATATAATTAACGAACCGTTAATTGAAAATGGAGGATTTGTAAATGATTATCTCAGCCAGGAGAAAGAAAATTTAAAAAGGCTTATCAACTCAAGGGCAAACGACAAAGTCCAGTATGCGGTTGATAAGTGCTTTGAGGAAATGGGAAGAGATGAGCCCTATGGATTATATGAATATGGAAATATAAATGATATTGGCGAAATAGGACCAAAGGAGCTTTATGGGCAGTATAAAAATATGCTGGCCGCTTATCCTGCCAGCATATATATTACCGGCGACAATGACGAAAAATGCATAAAGGACAAAAGCAGAATGTTTAGTGAAATAAAAAGATCAAATATAAATGAAAAAGCTTTGCCGGGTATTGTTTATGAAAAACGGGAAATACGGGAAATAAACGAAAAAATGGGTGTAAATCAAGCCAAGCTGTCAATGGGCTACCGTACAAATACGGCACCCGGTGATGAAGATTACTATGCGATGCTTATATATAATGGAATACTTGGCGGAGGAGTTAATTCAAAGCTTTTTAAAAATATAAGGGAAAAATCCTCTCTTGCATATTATGTTTTTTCAAGAATGGACAAATTCAAAGGCCTTATGGTGATTAGCAGCGGAATAGACGGTAAAAACAGGAAAAAAGTACAGGATATTACAAACAGGCAGGTTGAGCAAATGGCAAAGGGAAATGTGTCAAATGCAGAATTCGAAGATACGGTTAAAACTATTGAAACGGGAATAAAATCACTTAAGGATAATCACCTGCAAATTATAGATTTTTATTTAGGCCAGGATATTGCAAATACCAGGGATAGCTTTGAATCTATACTGGAAGGAATAAAAGCCGTTAACCTGGATGATGTAGTACGTGTAGCCGGAAAGGTTGAATTGGACACTATATATTATTTAAGCAGGGAATAATAGCTATAAAATGGCATCAAGCGTTTTAGAAAATTTGGAGGATGATCGTAATGAATTTTGAAACCATATATTTTGAAATTATAGATGAGAAAATGCATGTATATGAACACGAGAGCGGGCTGAAGGCCTTTTTGATTCCCAAAAAGGGATATTATAAAAAATATGCTGCTGTTGGAGTAAATTACGGGTCCGCAGACAACGCATTTGTAATACCTGGAGAAAATCAAGTAACCCGTGTGCCTGACGGAGTCGCACATTTCCTGGAGCACAAGCTGTTTGAGCAAAAAGATGGCAATGTGATGGATAAATTCTCAAGGATTGGCTCAAATCCTAATGCATACACAGCTTTCAATCAAACAGTTTATCTTTTTTCAGCTACCGGGCTGTTTATTGAAAATTTTAAGTTGCTGCTTGACTTTATACAAAATCCATATATAACCAGTGAAAGCGTTGAAAATGAAAAAGGAATCATAGGGCAGGAAATCAGGATGTACCAGGATGACCCCAGATGGAGGGTTTTTTTTAACCTGTTAAACGCTTTTTATGCTGAAAATCCTGTCAGGATTGATATAGCAGGTTCTATTGATAGCATAGGTGAAATTGACAGGGAAATTTTATATAAATGCTATACTACCTTTTATCATCCGTCCAATGCCGTTATTTTAACAGTGGGTGATGTAGAGCCTGAAGAGGTTTTTGGAGAAGTAGAGAAAAAAATAATAAACAAAAACAGGCAGGGGAAAATTAAAAGGATTAAACCCGGAAGGGAAATAAAACCTGTTAAAAAATATATACAGCAAAAGCTTTCCGTATCCCTTCCCGTTTTCCAGATGGGATTTATGGATAATAAAAGCTTTAAAAGCAGCAGTGATTTACTTTTCCATGAGATGGCCGTAAAAATACTTTTGGAGCTTATCCTTGGAAGAAGCACCGGATTATATAACAGGCTTTATGAGGAGGGACTTATAAACAGCACCTTTGATGCAGATGTTACAATAGAAGAGGATTTTGCATTTTCTGTTTTTGGCGGTGAGTCTCCGGAACCTGAAAAGGTCAGGGACAAAATACTAAACTATATTGATACGGTGAAAAAAAATTTAGACATAAAAGATTTCGACAGGGCCAGAAAAGCAATGTACGGTAGATTTGTAAGACAGTTTAATTCAATTGAAAAAATAGCACACAGTTTTATGTCAACATATTTTAAAAATTATTATTTGTTTGACTATTTCAGTGCATATGATAAAATTAATTTTGAATATGCTATGGATGTCCTAATATCGCATTTTAATGAGGAAAGCATGGCACTTTCAGTTATTAAACCTGTATAGGGGGTATAAAGGTATGGATATAATTAGATTTCCCGGATTGGGATTGGAATTTAATATTAGCAGGGTAGCATTTAGAATATTTGAAATCCCTATTTACTGGTACGGGATAATTATTGCCCTGGGATTTATACTGTCGGTAATCCTTGCATTAAGGCACAGTAAGCAGTTTGGAATAGAACAGGACACCATGCTCGATGTTATTTTGTATTCCATAATTGCCGGTATTGTGATGGCCAGGGTTTTTTACGTCGTTTTTTCATGGGATGATTTCAAAGACAATATTTTGGGAGTTTTTAATACGCGAAGAGGCGGGCTTGCCATATATGGAGGTTTAATAGGAGCTTTTTTAACAGTTTTAATCTATACAAGGATAAAGAAAATATCATTTTTTAAGATAGTAGATTTTGGTATTCCTTATGTACCTCTGGGCCAGGCAATAGGAAGATGGGGGAATTTTGTAAACCAGGAGGCCTACGGCACTCATACGGAGCTTCCATGGGGAATGGACGGAAGTGCCATACATAACGGACCGGTGCATCCTACTTTTTTGTACGAATCACTGTGGAACCTGGTTTTGTTTTTTATTCTTGTATGGTTCAGAAAAAGAAAGAAAATTGAGGGTGAAGTGTTCTTTTTATATATGATATTTTATGGTATAGGAAGGGCATGGATAGAACTTATGAGAACCGACAGCCTGATGATTGGAAACCTGAGGGTCAATTTTCTTCTGGCATTATTGTTTGCTGTTGTTTTTTCACTGTTGTTAATATACCGCAGGATTAAACTTAACCAAAATTTTGAGGCTGAGAAGGAAGGAAGCAGCAAATATGGACAGATACTAAAGCAGATGCAGGAAAATGAAGAAGAAGCAAAAGCTGAAAAAACAAATGCTGCCGATATTAATTTACAGGAAGAAACAGATGACCAAACTAAAGATAAAACGGATATGAATAATCCAAATGATAAAGAAAATCAGTAGTAATTATATATACAGGTGATTAAATGTATTTTGTTGAAAAAACAAAAAGGAGTCTTATAAGGTGTTTTGACTATACACTATTTTTTTCGGTGGTCATACTTTCATTATTAGGATTATTTGTATTAAGAAGTGCTACCATGACAATGCAAAATCAGAGCAGAATGATGCTTATCCAAACCATAGCCATAATATTGGGTGTTTTGCTGGCCATTGCTATCAGTCTTGTTGATTATAAATTTCTCAAAGATATTGGCATATTCCTATACTGGGGAAGCATTTTGCTGTTGATTTATGTCTTTATTGACGGATACGGCGAAAAATTAGGCAGCAAAAGCTGGTTTGATCTTTTTGGAGTAGTCAGTGTACAGCCATCGGAAATAGCCAAAGTGACTTTCATAATTTCATTGTCCATTTATATGGAAAGGCTTAAGGAAGAAGCAGGGAAAAATAATTTACTCAAGCTTTTTATACATGCCGCCCTTCCTATTGGACTCGTACTTCTGCAGCGGGATTTCGGAACTTCAATGGTTTTTGTTGTAATATTGGCAGTAATGCTGTTTGTCTGGGGTATAAGATTTAAGTATATAATTATGGCCGGGGGAGCTATGCTGCTATCCATGCCGGTTTTATGGTTTTTTGTTTTGAACGAAAGGAGAAAAAGCAGGATAATCGAATTCCTTTCTCCCGGCTTTGATCCTTCCGACGCCAGCTATCAGATGGACCGGGCAAGAATGGCAATAGGATCGGGACAGTGGTTTGGGCAGGGCATAGGCAAGGGGCTTCAAACTCAAAGTGGCGGAGTTCCTGTCAAGGAGTCCGATTTTATATTCTCTGTCATTGGTGAAGAATTGGGATTTATAGGTGCAAGCTTTGTGGTAATCCTGGTTTTTATCATATTGTTCAGGTGTCTGTATGTAGCAAGAACATCAAAGGATTATTTTGGTGAATATCTTGCGGCAGGTGTTACAGGAATGTTTGCGTTCCATTATTTTGAAAATATAGGTATGAATATCGGTATGCTGCCGGTTACCGGAATACCCCTTCCATTTGTAAGCCAGGGAGGAACTGCAATGATAGCATATTATATTGCCATTGGCATTGTGTTGAGTATTTCCACAAGAAGAAAAAAAATTATGTTCAGCAGTTAGTGTTATTATTTAATAAAAAGTCTTAAAAATTTGTCATGTAATATATATTGTGCTCCTTTTCAACCTAATACACAATATATTGTGATAGTTGAATTTGAAGGGATAGGACTTAAGTCCTATCTTTTTTTTATTTGAAAAAAAATAAAAAAAAGGCTTGATTTTTTTCTGATTTTACAATAAAATTACATTAAAAGTGGTAGGAAGTGGTGACTTGTGGAGTAAATAAAGTATTTGGTGGGTGAATTGTTTGTTTTATGGTGAGTATCAGCACTCCATGGATGCAAAAGGAAGGGTCATAGTACCGTCAAGGTTCAGGGAGGAGCTTGGGGTTAAGTTCATTATGACCAAAGGATTGGATAACTGTCTTTTTGCATACTCACCGGGGGAATGGCGTAATCTTGAAGTAAAATTGAAGACATTGCCCTTGACAAGCAAGGACGCACGGGTTTTTGTGAGGTTTTTCTTTTCCGGGGCAGCGGAATGTGAATTGGACAAACAGGGAAGAATACTAATTCCTTCAAACTTGAGGGAATATGCAGGATTAGAAAAAGATTTATGCGTAATTGGTGTTTCAACCAGGGTGGAAGTATGGGATAAAAGCAAATGGGAAGAATACAACAGTGATGAAAATATCAGTCCGGACATAATAGCAGAAAAAATGAAAGAGCTGGGTATATGAATTTCGAACACAGGCCGGTATTAGCTAATGAGTGTATTAAGCTGCTTGATATCAAGCCCGACGGCATATACATAGACGGTACGGCAGGGGGCGGAGGGCATTCAGCAGAAATATTAAAGTTACTGGGAGCTTTTGGAACTTTAATTTGTATAGATCAGGACACTGAAGCAATAGAAGCATGTAAAGCAAGATTGGAGCAATTTGAAAGCAGTGCGCAAATAATATTTGAAAATGTGAACTTTGAAAACATAATAGGTATTTGCAGGAAAAATTCAATTGTGAAGGCAGATGGAATTTTGCTTGACCTGGGTGTCTCGTCATACCAGTTGGATAATCCTGAGAGAGGATTTAGTTATATGAGTGATGCACCGCTGGATATGAGGATGAGCAGGAGTATTGAAAAGGATGCCTCCCATATTGTTAACAGGTATGACAAGGATAAGCTCGCTTATATTATAAAAAAATATGGTGAAGAAAAGTGGGCATCCAGAATAGCAGAATTCATTATAAAAGAAAGAGAAAATAAGAGGATAGAAATGACAGGAGAGCTTGTGGATATTATCAAGGCAGCTATTCCGGCATCAGCCAGGAGGAGAGGTCCGCATCCTGCAAAAAGGACATTTCAGGCTTTGAGGATAGAGGTAAACAGGGAACTGGAAGTTTTAAAACAGGCAATAAAAAATGCTTTTGAAATTTTAAAACCAGGCGGAATAATATGTATAATAACATTCCATTCCCTGGAAGACAGGATAGTAAAGCAAACTTTTAGAGATATTGAAAATCCATGCAGCTGTCCGGCCGGTTTTCCCGCATGTGCATGCGGAAAAAAGCCGGGAGCAAAGGTTATAACTTCAAAGCCCATAGTTCCCTCGAAGAGTGAGATTGGGATTAATCCCAGGGCGAGAAGCGCCAAATTAAGAGCAGCTTTTAAAGTATAAACATAAATCCACAAAAGAAAAGATTTAAAACACAAAAGACAAGGTAAAAAAACACACAAAAGAAGAAGGCGCCGGGCAACGGAGCACATGCCCGGCGCAAAATAACAATTTTGAGGTGAGAAAATGAGTTCGGTAACAGGAGCATATGTGAACGGAACCAGTGCAAAAAAGCTCGAATATGATGTCTACAGCCGGAATAAAATTTTAAAACAAAAGAAGAAATCGCGCCAGAACAAGAAGTTAAAGGTTAAAGCTTTTCTTTTTTTAACTATTGCCTTTGTTATGGTTTTTTCACTGATATACAGATATGCTTTGATGACGGTAATGAACTATGAAATCAACACGCTGGACCATACTTACAATGATATGAAAAATGAAAACCATGCATTGGAAATTGATATAGAAAATATGACAAACCTTGCTGAAATTAAGGATAAAGCAAAAAAATTGGGATTTGTGGAACCGACTAAGCAAAGGACCGTTTATGTAGCACTGCAAAATGAAGATAGGACTTTGGTTTCTCATGAGTATATGGAAAAGAGCGATACTCATTCAGGGACAAATATGTACGCAATTCTTAAGGATAAGGTGATTGGTTTTATCAAGTTTTTGTATTAAAGTAAAATTGATTTTAAATTATTTTTAATTTTATTGTGGGATAAGTGATTTAAAAGTATAATATTTTTAGGGTCCTTATAATAATATTATATAAGGACATGATTGCAAGAATTAAGACCTGGAAAAGAAAGATGTACAGGTCTTTGGTTTTGTATTACCGTATATAAATGAATGCACTTATTTTGCGAGGGGGTATAAAATGCCGGGAGTTAGTTTGAAGGTTAAAAGAAGACAGCTGGCATTACTGGTTATATTTTTTCTTATCATTGTTGCATTAATTGTGAGAGTGGCTTATATACAGGTAGTTAAAGGGGCAGCTTTAAGAAAAATGGCTTATGAACAGCACAACAGGGGTATGATCATCAGCCCAAGAAGAGGTACCATCTATGACAGGAACGGTAAGGAGCTTGCTAAAAGTGCATCTGTAGATACTGTCTGGGTTCTTCCAAGGGAAATTGCCAATTCAGAAATTTCAATTGAGCAAATAGCCAGTGACCTGGCAAAAATGCTTGGAATGGATTCAGGTAAGGTATACAAGGTGATATCTGCAAATACATCTTATAATGTAATAAAAAGTAAAATTGAAAAGGATATGGGCAACGAAGTAAGGAAGTGGATAGCAGTAAACAAGGTCAAAGGAATTTCTGTTGAAGAGGACAGCAAAAGATATTACCCAAATAGGAATCTGGCGTCTCATGTACTGGGATTTACAGGAACAGATAATGAAGGGCTTGAAGGGCTGGAGGTTATACTTGAAAAATATTTGAAAGGGATACCCGGAAAAATTATAAGCGAGCTTGACGGCAGCGGCCAGGAGATGCCCTTCAGCGTTGAAAAGCGGATTCCGGCACAACAGGGCATGAATGTAGTGTTGACTATTGATGAGACCATACAGTATATGGCTGAAAAGGCTCTTGAAAGAGCTATTTTTGAAAACAAGATAGCAGGCGGAGCCACGGCAATTGTGATGGACCCAAGAAATGGAGACATACTGGCACTGGCATCAAAACCGGATTTTGATCCCAATGACCCTTATATTCCGCCCGAAGAGGAGTGGATGCCGACATTCAAGGAATTAATGGAAATAAAAGATAAGGACATGGAATTAAATGAATCGGATTTAGATAAGATTGATATGGATAACTGGTCGGGAAGAACAAATTTGGAAGTTTTGATTCTTAGAGCAAGCCTTTGGAGAAATAAGGCTTTAATAGATACTTATGAACCCGGTTCAACATTCAAGGCAATTACATCTGCGGCGGGTTTGGAAGAAGGCGTAGTAACTCCCGAAACCCAGGTAAATGATAATCCTGTGGAATTGGCAGGCTATAAATTAAAATGCTGGAGAGATGGTAATTTACATGGACAGGAATCATTCAGGGAGGGTGTCTATAATTCATGTAACCCGGTTTTTGTAAGGGTGGCACAGGCTTTGGGCATAGAAAAGTTCTATCAGTATGTAAATGCATTTGGGTTTAAAGAGAAGACGGGAATATTACTGCCTGAGGGAAGATCGATTTTTCATATAAAGCCACAGGAATTGGATATGGCGGTTTCAGCTTTCGGACAGGGATTTCAAATTACCCCGATCCAGCTGGCAAGTGCATATAGTGCAATTGCAAATAATGGGACATTGGTTAAACCGCGGATTGTCAAGGAGCTTACAGATAACGAGGGAAATATACTTAAAAGCTTTGAGCCTGAAGAGATCCGCAATGTAATATCCAGGCAAACCTGCGATACTTTACTGGATATCCTTCAAGGAGTTGTTTCTGAAGGAACGGGAAAAAATGCATATGTTAAGGGATACAGGGTTGCAGGTAAAACAGGTACTTCGGAAACATTGCCCAGGGGGTCCGGACGTTATATAGCATCATTTGCAGCTATTGCACCGGCGGACAATCCTGTAATAACCGCACTGGTAATACTGGATGATCCCAGGGGATATTCTTATATGGGCGGTGTGATAGCCGCACCGGTTGCAGGAAAACTTGTTGAGGATGTACTTAGTTACCTGGGTGTTGAAAGGAATTATTCCGAGAAGGATATGGAAATGATGACTAAAACAGTATATGTTCCCGAACTTAGAAATAAGCCGGTAGCTGAGGCTAAAAAGATGCTTCGTGAAAGGGTTCTTGAAGTAAGGGTGGAAAGCGGAGGAGAAAAGGCCGCAGACGATACTCTTATAGTTGAGATGACTCCAAAACCGGGCGCAAGTATACCTGAAAAATCTGTGGTTATACTTTACACATATAAACCTGAAAAGGAAATAATGGTCAAGGTCCCGAATTTGAGCAATATGACAATTGCAGAAGCTACAAGGGCCCTTAATGATGTCGGTTTGAACATTAAAATAAGCGGAATGGGTATTGCAATGATACAGGAGGTACAACCGGGCGAGCTTGTAGCAAAGGGAACGGTAATAGAAGTAAAGTTCAGGCATATTGATAACGTAGAATGAAAGCAAATAAATTGGAAGACAGATTGCGATAGGGGTAAACAGCAGGGAAAAGGAGTGAATTTATGCTGCTTAGTAAACTGGTACAAGGTATGGATATTGTAGATATTAGGGGTAATACGGATATTAACGGAATTGCCTACGATTCTAGAAAAGTAAGGCAAGGGTCTTTATTTGTATGTATTGACGGAACAATAACCGATGGGCATAAATACATACCTTCTGCTATTGAAAATGGAGCAGTGGCATTACTTACACAGAAAAAAATGAAATTGCCGGAAGAAATTGCATATGCACAAATTAAGGATACCAGATTTGGACTTGCATATGTATCGGATAAATACTATGGACATCCGTCAGGCAAATTTAAACTGGTTGGAATAACCGGAACGAAGGGTAAAACTACAATAACATACATGCTTAAATCTGTTTTGGATAAAGCCGGGCAAAAGACCGGACTGGTAGGGACGGTAGAAAAGCTTATCGGGAACAGGGTAATATATATGGAAAGAACCACACCGGAAAGCTATGACCTTCAATCATTGTTTTCTGAAATGGTTGAAAACAAAGTGGATACTGCCGTAATGGAAGTATCTTCCCAGGGGCTTAAACTGCACAGGGTAGCCTGCTGTGATTTTGATATAGGCATATTCAACAATATAACCAGGGCACATATTGGTCCGGGAGAGCATACATCCTTTGAAGACTATCTTGATTCTAAAATCAAACTGTTTAAAACTTGCAGAAAGGGACTTGTAAATATTGACAGCAATTATTCCAGGGAAGTGCTGGATAAAGCAAAATGTGATGTGCTTACATATGGGATAAACAATAATGCGGATATAAAGGCCCTTAATATTGCAAAATATTCCAACAAGGTTGTTTTTGATTTGGATTCTCCATGGTACAATGAAACTATAGAAGTAGGGGTTCCGGGCAATTTCAGCGTATATAATTCTTTAGCTGCAATCGGTGCATGCGGTCTTTTAGGGATTTCTTCCCAATATTTAAAAAAAGGGCTTGAAAGGGTTGATGTAAAAGGCAGGGTTGAAGCTGTAAGAACCGGCAGGGATTTCACAGTTATTATTGATTACGCACACAGTCCGGACAGTTTGAAAAATATACTTGAAACCACCAGGGATTTTGCCTCGGGAAGGGTTGTATGCCTGTTTGGCTGCGGTGGGGACAGGGACAGAATGATGAGGCCTATGATGGGGAAAATATCCGGTGAATTGTCCGATGTTACAATAATCACTTCCGATAATCCGAGAACGGAAGAGCCTGCGGCTATAGTCAGGGATATAGAAGAAGGTATAAAGAAAACCAATGGTGAATATGTTACAATAGTGAATAGAAAAGAAGCCATTGAATATGCATTAAGAAACGCGAAAAAAGGCGATGTTGTAATTCTGGCAGGCAAGGGGCATGAAACCTACCAGACATTTAAGGATAAAACCATACATTTTGATGAAAGAGAAGTAGTAAGGGAAGTGCTGGAATTGATTGACGGATAAATTAAAAATATAGAATAAATATAAATCGAAGTAAGAGGGTTGGAGAAGATGCTATGGAAAAAATTAGATGCGGAGAAGTTGTTGAAGCTGTTGAAGGAAAACTAATAAACGGTAGTTTAGAGGATTTTTTTACAAGTATTTGTACTGATTCCAGAAATATTAAACCGGGTGCTTTGTTTATCCCGTTAAAGGGTGAGCGGTATGATGGACATGATTATGTAGACGCTGCGTTTAAAAATGGTGCGCAGGGAGCCCTGACACATGCCGATGTAACAGGCAGTGCTGAAAAAACGCTAATAAGGGTAAAAGACACAAGAAAAGCTCTGGGAGATATTGCGGCCTGTTACAGGAATAAATTTGATATACGGCTGGTGGCAATAACCGGAAGTGTGGGTAAGACAAGTACTAAGGATATGGTTGCCCGTGTTCTTGCGCAAAAATTCCATGTCATGAAAACCATAGGGAATTTCAATAATGATATAGGACTTCCGTTAACGATGTTTACTCTCGAAGGAAATCATGAAGTAGCCGTTGTTGAGATGGGCATGAGTGGATTTGGCGAAATAAGCAGGCTTACACATATAGCCAAGCCGGATATTGCAGTAATAACAAATATTGGAATATCTCATATTGAGCAGCTTGGCTCAAGGAATAACATACTTAAAGCAAAAATGGAAATATTGGAGGGACTTAAAAATCATGGTATAGTTATTCTTAACGGAGATGATAAATTACTTTACGGCCTTAAAGGACTGCTGGATTACAAGACAGTTTATTACGGTTTGGATGAAGAGATGGACTATAATGCTTATAACGTAAGAACCGGAGAATCCAGTGTAAGGTTTGATATTGAATTAATGAATAAAGAGTACAATATATATATAAATGCTCCGGGGCTGCACAATGTTTATAATGCATTGGCAGCAATTGCCGCAGGTATTGAACTTGGAATTGAACCTGATAGTATATTGGAAGGAATCTCCAAATTCAAATCCGACAAAATGAGGCTTAATATCGTTAATACGGGAAAAATCAAGGTGATTGATGATGTGTACAACTCCAGCCCTGATTCCGTAAAGGCCGCTATAAATGTCCTTTACGATATGAAAGGCATGCGCTCCATTGTTGTTCTTGGCGATATGCTTGAATTGGGCGGGTATGCAATAGAGGCCCATAGGGAAATTGGTAAATTTGCAGTTTCCAAAGGTGTGGATTATATTATTGCCGTAGGTAAACAATCGGCTCATATTGTGAATGGAGCCTTAGAGGCAGGTATGCACGAACAAAGAGCATATTCATTCCTGCAAAACCAGGATGCCGTTGAATTTTTGCAAAAAATGATTTTGGATGGAGATACTGTTTTAATTAAGGGTTCCAGGAGCATGAAGATGGAAGAAATTGTAAATAAAATACTTGCAAATGAGGTGTGACTTGTGTATTTACCCTTTTCTTTATCAATACAGGTGTTTGCTTTTATTATTACATTTATACTGGCTCTGGCGGCGGGAATAGCTTTTGTACCCGTACTTAAAAGGTTAAAGGTCAAACAGACAATAAGAGATGACGGTCCGGCGACACATTTGAAAAAAATAGGAACCCCCACAATGGGCGGTATAATTTTTTTGCTGCCCATAATGTTATCAACCGTTTTTTTTGCAGACGGCTTCAAAGAAGTAATCCCTATGATGCTTGTAACAATAGCCTTTGGATTGATAGGTTTTTTGGATGATTACCTGAAAGTTGTCAAAAGGCATAAGGATGGACTGACAGCCAGGCAGAAAATGCTGGGACTTATTGTAATTGGGGCTTTGTTTTCCATATATCTTGTATATATCAGCAATAATGGCAGTGAAATGATTATTCCATTCAAGGATGTTTACAGTACTGTTAATTTGCCCGTATGGATTTATATACCCCTTGTGATACTTGTTTTTGCTGCTTCTACAAACTCCGTAAATCTTACGGATGGTGTTGATGGCCTTGCCGCTTCCGTGACCCTTACCATACTTGTGTTTTTTACTATTGTAGCTATGACGGACGGCCGATGGGACCATGTCAAGTTGTTTTCTGCTGTTTCTGCGGGCGGATGTCTGGGTTTTTTGGCATTTAATGCACATCCTGCCAGGATTATGATGGGAGATACAGGTTCCCTTGCATTAGGAGGGGGAATAGCCGCAATTTCACTTATGCTTAAAATGCCATGGATTCTTCTTCTGGTAGGTATTATATATGTTATAGAGTCGGTATCGGTGATAATGCAGGTATTTTACTTTAAATCAACAGGCAAAAGGATTTTTAAAATGGCGCCTATACATCACCATTTTGAGCTTTCAGGATGGAGGGAAAGAAAAATAGTCTGGGTATTTACTGCCATTACGGCTATTTGCTGTCTTGCAGGTATATTTGTTTTAAGATTAAAGATACTGTGAGGATTTTTGATAAATAAAAACTGTAAATTGCTTTAGCAAGGAGGTGCTTTTTTTGAAGTCAAGCCGAAAATCTATGGATTTTATATTGTTAATGTCAGTTTTTGTGCTATTGTCCTTGGGTATTATCATGGTTTTTAGCGCAAGCGCACCTGTAGCATATAATGTTCACCATGATATATATATATATCTAAAGAAACAGATTTTTGCCGCTGCTTTAGGATTTATAGCAATGATAATGGCTGCAAATTTTGATTATAAGAAGCTAAAGAGCCTGTCTCCTGCTTTAATGGCTTTCAGCATAGTACTTTTGATAATTGTTTTAATACCGGGAGTAGGAAAGCTATCCAATGAGGCAAGAAGATGGATCGGCATAGGTACTTATCAATTCCAACCGTCGGAAATAGCCAAGCTTGCAGTAATTATGTTTTTTTCATCCAGCCTTGCCAAAAGGCGCGACCAGCTCCAATACTTTTTCAAAGGGCTTATGCCATATTTGATTTTAATAGGGATTATAGCATTTTTGTTAATAGAAGAGCCACATTTTAGTGGTACTGTTATAGTAATACTTGTTGCGGCTGTAATACTTTTTTGTGCAGGAGCAAAAATAAGCCATTTTATAATTATATCATTTCCGGCAATAGCCGGTTTGGGTACAATTGTAGCAACCGTACCGTATATGAGAAATAGGGTTCTGTCTTTTCTCGATCCTTGGAGTGACCTGCAGGACACCGGATGGCAGGCAGTTCAGTCCCTGTATGCCATAGGTTCAGGAGGACTTTTTGGCAGGGGATTGGGAAGGAGCATGCAAAAGTTTTTGTATTTGCCTGAACCCGAGAATGATTTTATTTTTTCAGTTCTCGCCGAAGAATTGGGTTTTATTGGCGTGACTGCCGTACTTCTTTTATTTCTGATATTTATCTGGAGAGGTATAAAAATAGCCATTAACGCTCCTGATATATTCGGAAGCCTGGTAGCAATCGGAATAACATCACTGATTGCCGTTCAGAGTCTTCTTAACATTGCTGTTGTTACTTCATCCGTTCCAATAACCGGCGTATCACTTCCATTTTTCAGTTATGGAGGTACATCACTGCTCCTTTTCATGACAGAAGTTGGAATATTGCTTAATATATCCAGGTATTCAAAATATGAAAGAATTTAAAAAATTACTTTGGAGCTATGGACAAAAGTCCTGTAGGGCATCTTTTCTTCCACTATTTACACCCAAATATTTCAAAAAAAGAGTTAAATATGCAGGAGATTGAGCAAAAAATGAACTGAGAATTTGCTGCAAGTTACCATTGATTTTATGTGTTACAGAGTACTAGCATGTCCATGTAACATTTTGACCACCATGGCATAAAATAATAATGGAGTGCGAGGTGTATAAATATGGGTAGATTCATAGTTGAAGGTGGAAAACAGCTTAAGGGAGAATTAACGGTTCATGGTTCTAAAAATGCAGTATTACCCGTGCTGGCATCTACTATACTTAACAGTGGGATAAATGTTATCAAAAATTGTCCGGCTCTGAAAGATGTTGATATAATGTTAAAAATACTTAAGAAGCTCGGATGCATAGTGAGTTTTAACAGTAACAAGGCAATTATTGATTCAACAAGCATTAATTCTACTTTAATACCAGATGATCTGGCTGCAGAAATGAGGTCGTCAATAATTTTTTTGGGTCCAATGCTTGCAAGGTTTGGTGAGGTGACAATAAGCTATCCGGGTGGATGTGTCATGGAATTGGCACTGTTTTGTGAATACTAAAAGCCATACCCCGGGAAAAAAATGTTTCATATACCAAGAGAGGGCGGTATATGCCCTCCCTTGAGTTTTTTGAACTCAAACATAGCTTTTGCGGTGCCCTACAAGGTCTATTGCTCCAAGAAGTATATGAGCCAGGCCGAATCCGGCAATACCCCATGATACTTTTGGCGAAATAGGCTTTATAGCCACACCGGCTGCGGTAACCGCAGTTCCCAATGCTGCTGGAATCAATCCTTCACGGACCTTCATATTACAGCCTCCCTGGTATTATACTCAAAAATGAAATTATCTGTGAGTATAGATTTTGAGTTCAACTATATTATGTGGTTTTTATAAAATTTTTATAAATTTTATGTATTGAACGTGTTTTCCATTGAATTGAATTTGGATAAGCTGTATAATTATATGAAAGAAAAGAGAAAAAATTTTAAAGCATATATAGTTATAAGAAATACATAAGTAATTATCAGTATATTTTTGTTTTTGCCATTTGGCAGCAGGGGGTTATTCCCGGATTGAGGTGAACTATATGAATGATTTGGAGCAAAAGCTTCTAAAGAATGCGCAAAAGGGAGACATTGAAGCATTTGAAAAATTAATAGAAAAACATCAAAAGATGGTTTATAATATAGCATTTAGGATGATGGGAAACAGGGAAGATGCATACGATATGTCCCAGGAGGTTTTTATAAGGGTATTTAACGCTATAGGCAGATTTAAAGGCAATGCTGCATTTTCCACATGGATATACAGGATCACTAAAAACGTTTGCCTTGACGAACATAGGAAACGTAAAAACAAAAATACATTGTCTATCGATAAGGAATTGGAAGGTGAACAGGGTTCTATACAGAGGCAGCTGCGGGATGATAGTCCTTCTCCGGAGGAAATCTTTGAAAAAAAAGCTATGAAAAAAACTATACAGGAAGCAATAAATAATTTGCCTGATCAGCATAAAATAGTTATTATATTAAGGGATATTAAAGGCTTTTCCTATCAGGAGATTGCAAAGATTATAGAATGTCCTGAAGGGACCGTCAAATCAAGGATAAACAGGGCAAGAAAAGCTTTAAAAGATATATTGTACGGCAATAGGGAACTTTTAAACACTGAATACGTCAAGTAATTATGAAAGGAGGGTTGGAGATGAAAGAATGTGGTGAAATCAGGGAGCTGATTCCATTTTATGTTGAAGGAGAGCTTTCAAAAGATGAAATAAATATTGTTAAAGGCCACATTGAAGCTTGTGAAGAGTGCAGGGCTGAATATGAAGAGACAAAAGAAATGCTTTCAATGCTTAAGGGAGTGGAAGATATTGAGCTTCCTGAAGGATTTTCTGAAGACCTTCATAAAAAGCTGTCGAAAGAAAGTGGAGTTAATAGAAAAGTTATCAGGTTTATCAAAAGCAAATACTTTAAAACACTTTCAACAGTAGCTGCCTGTCTCATCATTTTTATTGCGGTCCGCGGCATGCTGGATAAAAACAGGTTTGACTTCCGGGATAAAGCATCGGGTAATGATGAAAAAATGTTAACCATGCAGGAACAGGCAGTAGAAACCAAATCCATAGAAGATATAACGAAATATGGGAATGAAGGCTCGGTGGAAAAAATGGCGGTTGATGAAGATGTTTGTGCAAATTTAGGAGACAAACCAGAGAAAAGCGCTGTTAATGGATCGGATGCCGGTATTGTGGATGTTATCATAAATCTTAAAGCTGATAATCCTGACAGGGAATATATGAAAATTGCTAAATATGTGAATGAACAGGAAAAAGAGAATGAATCGCATATTAAATCAGATGAGGATGATGCAGGCTCTTTTTCGCAAAAGTCTAACACATACAGCCTCAGAATCAGGAATGACATGTATGCCGAATTTGAAAATTATCTTAACAGCAATTATGCTTCTATAGAAATAATACCTGTTTCCAAGGAAAAATCAAACTTAGATATTGATGAATATAATAGACAGCTTGAAAATATTGAAAAACAGATAAATGAAATAAACAAAAAAGAAGACTCCGACCCGGAAAAAATAGAGGGACTTAACAAGCAAAAAGATATGATTTTATCAAATATAAGGGAATTAGAAGCTGAGATACAATATACCAATATAGAACTTACAATTGTTAAATAGCATTAAAAAGCTGCCCTAAGCAAATTTAAAAAAATTTACAGGCCAATATAAAAGAAGAAAACTGTGGATGCTCCACGGTTTTTTTTGTTGTTATAGTATATTCATAGTGATATAATAAAGGCGAAAATAATTTGGAGGAATAAAGATGGCTGACAACAAGCTTATGCTGATAGATGGAAACAGCATACTGAACAGAGCTTATTACGGTCTACAGGGAAATAAACTCCTGCAGACCTCCGAGGGATTATACACTAATGCAATTTATGGATTTTTAAATATACTTAATATGTACCTGGGTGAAGAGGAACCCAATTATCTCTGTGTGGCATTTGATATGAAAGGGAAAACTTTCAGGCATGAAAAATTTGACGGGTACAAGGCCCAGAGGAAAGGAATGCCGGATGAATTGGCGCAGCAATTGCCTGTAGTTAAGGAAGTGCTTGATGCTATGCGTATTTCCAGACTGGAGTATGGAGGATTTGAGGCCGACGACATTATAGGGTCTGTTTCAAAATGTGCTGAAGACCTGGGAATGGATGTTATAATAGTTACCGGTGACAAGGATTCTTTACAGCTTGCATCAAATAAAGTAAGAATAAAAATGCCGGTTACCCGTAAAGGCTCTACCGAAACAATGGAGTATGACCGCTGCAAAATTATTGAAAAGTACCATATTCAGCCGTTCCAGTTCATTGATGTCAAGGGCCTGATGGGGGATTCATCCGATAATATACCCGGGGTAAGGGGTATAGGGGAAAAAACTGCGCTTAAGTTAATAAAAGAGTACGGATCACTCGAAGGAATATACGAAAATATTGGAAAAATAAGTGCCTCCGGTTTAAAAACCAAGCTTATGGAAGGAAAGGACCTGGCTTTTCTGAGCAGGAAGCTGGGCACTATTGACAGGGAAATGCCTGAGCTTTGCAAAATAAAGGACCTGAAAAGAACAGAATTTGACAAAGAGGCGTTGTTAAGTGTTTTTAAACGTCTTGAATTCAAATCATTTATTGAAAAGTATGGTCTGGAAGGTCACGGCAGTATGGAAAAAATCATAAAAGAGGTTGAGTGTATAACCGAGCCAAAAAGACTTTCAGAAATTCTTGACGATATAAAAAGATGTAATAATGTTACAATTCTGCCCTTATACAGTAATACAAATGCAGCCTGCATATCAGGTATCGCACTGGCATGGAATGAAAGCAGCGTGTATATACATATGGAGGAAATAAATGCTGATTTTATGTTTTTGAGCATATTGAAAGATTTGCTGGAGGATGAAAAGATAAAAAAAATAGGGCATAATATCAAGCACTTTATTGTTTATCTTAAAAAAATGAATATTAAGCTGGAAGGACTTGAATATGATTTGATGATATCAGCTTACCTGATTGACTCGTCCGGCCAGGATTACAGTATTTGCAGCCTTGCGAAAAAATATTTGCAGATTGATATGGATTCAATGGATGCAATTTGCGGGACAGGCCGCAAAAGGATTTCATATTTTGAAATACCTCCGCAAAAAAAAGCTTCTATTATGGGAGTACAGGCTGAGATAGTTTCCAGGCTGAGAAGGGTTATTGATGAGGAGCTTGATAAAAACGGCCAGGCAGCTCTTTTCTGTAATATTGAAATGCCTTTGATTGAAGTACTGGCTGATATGGAATACTGCGGGTTCAAGGTAGACGGAGAAGTATTAAAGGAATTTTCATGTGAAATGGATGAGAAGCTGGGCGATATCACTGAACGCATATACAGATATGCAGGTGAAAAGTTCAATTTAAATTCACCCAAACAGCTTGGAGAAATTTTGTTTAACAAGCTAAAGCTTCCTGTGGTAAAGAAGACCAAGACAGGGTATTCAACTAGCGCCGAGGTGCTTGAAAAGCTGTCGGGAAAGCATGAAATTGTTAACAGCATTCTTGAATACAGGCAGATGATGAAGCTTAAATCTACTTATATTGAAGGCCTGTTAAATGTTATTGACGATGAAACAGGAAAAGTATACACAAGTTTTAATCAGACCTCAGTAGTTACAGGCAGGATAAGCAGTACCGAACCCAATCTCCAGAATATACCGGTTAAAATGGAAGCAGGCAGGAAAATAAGGAAGGCGTTTGTTCCTTCCGGTGATGAATATGTACTTGCGGATGCAGATTATTCTCAAATAGAACTTAGGGTGCTGGCTCATATATCAGGTGATAAGAATATGATAGAAGCATTTGGTAATAATGAAGATATTCATACGGCAACTGCGGCCCAGATTTTTGGTATAGGAAAAGATGAAGTTACAAAAGCTATGAGAGGAAATGCGAAAGCCGTTAATTTCGGTATTGTTTATGGCATAGGTGATTTCAGCTTATCCCAGGATATTGGGATCACCAGAAAGGAAGCAAAAAAATATATTGAAGGTTATCTTAATAAATATTATGGGGTAAAGGAGTACATGGTGAAAGTTATTGAGGAAGGCAGGGACAAAGGATATGTTCAAACATTGTTTAAACGACGCAGATATTTGCCTGAGCTCAAAGCCGGTAATTTCAATATAAGGTCCTTTGGAGAAAGGATTGCACTTAATATGCCTGTACAGGGGAGTGCGGCAGATATTATTAAGATTGCCATGATAAATATTTATAAGGAATTCAAAAAAAGAAACATGAAATCAAGAATATTGCTCCAGGTTCATGACGAACTTCTTGTAGAAGCCCACAAAAAAGAGATTAAAGAGGTTGAGAATATTATGAGGCACTGTATGGAGCATGCTGTGGAGCTTGATGTACCTCTAAGAGTCGATTTCAAATCAGGAAACAGCTGGTATGACACAAAGTGACCTTTGTGCAATTAAGGTACAGTAATGTATTACATATAATATACTATAATAAGAAAAGGATTTTATTATTTTATTAAGGGGATGTTTTTTTGAAAATTTTAGGTATAACAGGAGGAATAGGTAGTGGAAAAAGCACTGTTGCCAGGATTATATATGATCTGGGTGCAAGAATAATCAATGCGGACAGGATTGCGCGCAGGGTTGTCAGGAGAGGGGCACTTTCTCTTGAAGAGATAAAAAAAGAATTTGGAGAAGGTATTCTTACTGAAAAAGGTTCCCTGGACAGGAAAAAGATTGGGAGCATTGTTTTCAAGGTACCGGAAAAAAGAAGGAAGCTTGAAGAAATAACTCATAAATACATAATTGCAGAAATATATAGAAAAGTGGCAAGGTTAAAATCTGAAGAAGCGGAATTGGCAGTACTGGATGTTCCAATTCCTGTAAAAAACGGGTTTTTGGATATTGTAGATGAAGTATGGGTAGTTGTTGCCGATAGAAAAAAACGAATTGATAGAATCGTAAAGCGGAATGGGCTTTCTTATGATGAGGTAATAAACAGGCTGGAATCACAGATGAGTGATGAGGAATATATGAAAATAGCAGATAGAGTAATAGAAAATAACGGAACAGTTGAAGAGCTGGAAAAAAAAGTTGCCAAGCTTTTTGTAAGGCAAAAAACAGGGTGATATTTTTGATAATTATTAAAAGGAAGTTTTTTTATATTCTTGTTTTTTTATTGGCTGCACTGACTGTAATAGTTGCGATAAACAGTTCCAGAAGGCTGTTGGAGAGATTTTTTCCAATAAAATATAATAAATATGTGGACAAGTATTCAATGAAATACGGTGTCGATCCTTTTTTGGTATATGCCATGATTAAAGCAGAAAGCGGCTTTGATAGCGACGCCGTATCTCACAAAAAAGCTATTGGCTTAATGCAGATTATTGAAAAAACAGGTTTTTGGGCGGCAGAAGAAATAGGTATGCAGGGATTCAGTGTTGAAGAGCTTTATAATCCCGAGGTTAATATACATATCGGGTGCTGGTATCTGGATAATCTGATGAAGGAGTTTAATGGAAATCTGGACCTTGTTATTGCGGCATATAATGGTGGAAGCGGTAATGTTAAAAAGTGGATAAACAATAAACAAATAGATGAAAATAATGTTCTGATTGACAATATACCCTTTGGCGAAACAAAAAGGTATGTTAAAAGAGTAAAGCTTTACACTAAAATTTACAAGAAGCTTTACGGACGAGATACCGCCAAGCCCTTGGAAAGTCGTATATACAGATTTTTTGTCCCACATTTCGGCTCAAACTTAACAGGAAGCTCATATTGATCTTCCGACTGCACCTGCCACAGGCTTTAATTCATTTATCAGTTCTGAAAAATTCCTGGGAATAAGGGATTGCTGTCCGTCGGACATCGCTGATTCAGGGTTGGTATGGACTTCTATAATTAAACCGTCGGCACCTGCTGCTATTGCTCCCTTAGACAGTGCAGAAACATATTTCCAGTTGCCTGATGCGTGGCTGGGATCTACAATTATTGGCAGATGAGACAACTCTTTGACTACAGGAATAGCACTTATATCCAAAGTATTTCGTGTTGAGGTTTCATATGTACGGATACCCCTTTCACACAATATGATATTCTTATTTCCCGCATCCATTATATACTCTGCAGCCATCAGCCATTCTTCAATGGTTGCCGAAATGCCCCTTTTTAGAAAAACCGGTTTTCCCGATTGCCCGGATTCCTGGAGAAGCCTGAAATTATGCATGTTTCGTGCACCTATCTGGATAATATCGGTATAGGAAGATACAAGCTCAACATCACGGGTATCAATTACTTCGGTTATTATTTTTAATCCTGTCTGCTCACGTGCTTCCGCCATTATTTTAAGGCCTTCTTCTTCAAGCCCCTGGAAAGAATAAGGGGAAGTTCTCGGTTTATATGCGCCGCCCCGCAGTATTTTTGCCCCTGCCTCACTCACCTTGCTTGCAATTTCAAAAAAAGTTTCCCTGTTTTCTACTGCACAGGGACCTCCCATTACTACCAGCTCATCTCCGCCAATTTTGACATCTCCTACTTCAACTATCGTGTCTATCTGTTTTAATTCACGTCCGACAAGCTTGAAGGGTTTCATAATAGGAACAATTTTTTCCACCCCGGGCATGGTAAGAAGTGTTTGTGTATTTATAAGCCTTTTATCACCTATGGCTCCTATTACGGTTTTAACGCTGCCGTAAATGGGATGTGTTTTAAATCCCAGGCTTGAAAGCTTTGATTCCAGGTTGTCTATATCCTGCCGTGTAGCACTCGAATTCATTACAATAATCATAAAATCTCCTCCTGATAAGAATTACCCACAATAAAAAACCTCGTTCCCTTGTAACAAAGGGACGAGGATAAAATTCCCGCGGTACCACCCAAATTGGCTTAAAACCCACTCATAATGTACGAAGAATAAAAATTTTCCGGATACATTCTTTCCTGTAACGGGGAAAGCTCCGGGACTGCCTACTTTTAGTATTCCATATGCACCTATGTTTCATACTTAAACTTTTATTAACAATAAGCGCCCGAATAAAGTTCAACAGCCTGCTCCCAGGGGAACTTCAGCTATCTCATACCTACGGTCTTCCACCATCACCGATTCGCTTTAAGGACTCAACATAACCTACTTTCCCTGTTCACTGCATTTACTTTATTAATGTTTTTTATATGCTAACACGACTGGCTTGTACATGTCAAGTTTTTTTTGCAATTTGCGCCTTAACAAGCTGTCTTGATAATAATTGTACAAATTGTGCAAAAACTTTGAGTTTCCCCATTTTTAACATGAGAAGATTTATGTGTATAATGAAACAGTTATCATTGGGAATGAGTTTAGAAAATGTTAGTGTATATATAAGTCGTATTAC
>JANQLN010000014.1 GCA_028280575.1 Clostridia bacterium | reverse complement strand
AAGCCTAGATTATGGCGACATTTATGACCGGCTTGACAATACACTTGGGCTAAAAAACGGTCACATAAAATATGCAGGAGAAACGGTAGAATTTAAGCTCTCCAATCTCATCGTGAGTATTATAAATACACCCTTTGCACCATCAGAACCCGGAGAGCAGAATTTTCTAGCAGATGCGGCAATAAATCTGGAAGTTCCCGTATCTTTTGCAGGTAAACTATTACCGCCTATGCGGATAAAAATAAAGGTTAAAGCGCATTATGTTCCGAAGTTTTAACTGTTTTCACACTATGACTGGACTTTTGAAAAAACTTCTGGTAGGGTGTGAATTGGAAGGGATAAATTTAGCAAAAGGAGGCCAATGCCTATGAAAAATATGGGAAATAAAACAAAAAGACTGCTTATAACCGGATGTCTTGCTGTTGTTTGTGTGTTCCTTATAGCTGCTATAGTTTCAAGATTTAATACAGAAACAGACAAGGTTGAAGCCATATCACCATCAAATACCTCAGAGACTGATATGGTTAAGCCTGATGAACATACAGAGAACGCAGAAAAAAAAGATGAGGTCGAAGTGAAGGAAATAAATCCAGATATATCACAAAGTGACCCAGTATCAAGTGAAACGAAGGAAGATATTGTGAACCCAACAGACCCATGTGACCAGCAAGGTGAAACATCACAATCTAACGAAGTTGTGCAGACAAATGTTCCAGAGGCTACAAAACCGGAAGTACCTGAAAAACCTACCCCACAGGGTGATACAACCAATCCGGAGAAACAGCCTGAATACAAACCGGAAGATACTATTATAGCTAAACCGTCAACCAAACCGTCAGAGCCAAAGGCTGGTGATAAGAATGAGAAAGGTCAGATATGGTTTCCGGGTTTTGGTTGGATAGACGATGAAGGTGGCGGATCACAAGGTGAAGAAGTAGGCTCAGATGGTGATATAAATAAACAGGTAGGATCTATGGATTAACAGTTAAACAATAAAATAAAACATATTACGAAACACAGCAGAAATGCTGTGTTTTTTATTGCAAGGAGGTACTATGAAAAGGATAATTAGTATTTTGCTTGTCATATTCATGGTTTTGATTGCTTCATTTTCAACAATTGTGCATGCTGATGGAGAAGGAAATATAGACCATGGAGGGGGCGGCTTGAATGATGGTACAGATAAAAACTTTTGGGACCCCGGGGATGAAGGTGTTCGTGTTACAGTAATCAAAGCAAGTGATAACACACCTGTAACAGTTCCAATTGATTTTACGAATAAGAAACCAACTAGCACTATAAGGCATTTCGGGAAGATTTCAAAGATATCTTATAGGAATGGATACGAGTTAACCCCTAATACAACCACATATTTATACAAGAATCCAGACATTATAATTCCTAAAATAATAACCTCTGCAAGTGGTAGTTCAAGCATTGAAGAAATTAAAAGTTTTTTTTGTTCCGAATACATGATTATGACCATTTCTGAAATTACTGGTTTTAACTATGATACCCTTATCAATGGAGATTACAAGATTCTACTGGAACCAATTGCTTACGTGACTTTTCAGGGTATAAGAATGGCAATGACTGCAACGGAGGCGGCTCTCTATGACCAGAAGCTCAATGGTGGCCTTCGAAGTAGAATGGTATCACTCAGCCATAAGAACCTGCCGCTTGCCATGTTCCTTGAAACACCTGACCTCGGATATCCAGCATGGTCCGGTTCCAAAACAAATACGGTTTCAAATGCCGAAATCTTATCCTCGCTTGGTCTTGGTATTGTTAGATTTAAGGAAAAAATTGAAACACCATCGGATGGTGAACTTTCCGATTACAATGACGATGACTATGACTATAAGTACAGGGTTAATACTGAAGTAATCACAGCAGTCACTGTCCAAGGGGGACAGGCTGATCCCGACTATCCGGTGTCGGTAACCTTCAACATCAGTGGTAAAAAATACAAAGTAAAAAATATCTATTATCCAGATGGAGACAGCCAGCTTGTGTGGGTGAGATGGACAACACCATCTACAGCCCAAAATGTTACTATTCATGTAAGTGCAACAGGAGCAGGTTCACCAAGTAAAAGCACTATTACTGCTAAGATTGTAGACTTGTCCCAAAATGTTCCTCCCAACCCTACGGCAAACGACCGAAATGATTCATACACAATACCAAGTATGCCGAACAACTCGCAGAGAACCTCTGCTTCATGGGGAGCATGGTCTGCATGGTGGAAAGAACATTGGATTTGGGAGTCAGATTGGGAGTGGTATGATGATGGAGAAGATGACGGATTTTGGGTAGACAATGGCAGTTGGGAAGACCATGGCTGGTGGGAGTTTGACTGGAACTCATACTCGGCAAGTCTTTCTGCATCTGCAAAAATTAAACCGGATGAGAAAGTGCCTACAGCTTCGGATAAAATGAAGTCGGGGTATGGCATCAATATAAGTGTTACAACCAATGTAAGCTCCAATCAATCCTCTGCTGTAACAGGTGCACAGACATCTTTTACTTACTTTCCTGAGTTCGAATATAAAAACTACTGGCGGCTTTTAGACAGAACCAGTGGTGGGTATAGTGGAAAGTTTGAGTTTAAGAAAAACAAATATTCCACATATAACCGACGGGTTCACTTCACACCCATATGGATGCCAGATGGAAGTTACACTCCCTATACGTTTTTGTTTGACTGCTGGACACCGGCTGGAATGCTCTCTATTAACCTTACAGATACGGTGGAAATAGAGGGAAACCTTTGGGATGACTGGCATATAGCTCCTTAAACTGAAGACATAAAAGAATATATCGTATTTAAAAGATCGCTTTGCTTTCATGCACAGCGATCTTTTTTTTCCAAAATACAATATGAAAGGTGGAATCAGCAGTGGAAAAAAGTAAAAAAATTCTGGTAGTCTTCTGCCTCATCTTTGTACTTATACTGATGTTTTGCATAACTGCTTATGCTTCACCCACAGGGGATGTCGCAGGGGCCATCGAAGATACATGGGATGACGCATCAAAACAAATCAAGCGGGTAGTGAATAATGTAGTATTTCCAGCAGTAGACTTAATTCTTGCTGTTTTTTTCTTTGTCAAACTGGGAATGGCGTACTTCGATTACCGAAAACACGGTCAATTTGAATGGGCCGGGCCTGCAATTTTATTTGCCTGTTTAGTATTTACATTGACTGCGCCTTTATATATCTGGAAAATCCTCGGAATGTAAAAAAATTGAGCAGGCCGACTGTGTTCATACAGATTCGGACTACTCTATTTAAGAATATTCAATAATGTGAGATGAAGGAGATAGCTATAAATGAACAGAGTTACTTTTTGGAGTATTATAGATGAGGTTAATTCAGCGACAGATCATAACGATCAAGAGGCTATCTTGGATATGACTGAGAGAAAACTCATGAAGTTTTCATCAAACGATATCGTGGATTGGCACAATATAAAAAAGCTGTATATGGATTTGGCCTACAGAAACGATTTATGGGCGGCCTGTGCTGCTACTCATTCTCATTATAGTGACGATGGATTCATTGACTTTCGCTCTTGGTTGATATCCAAAGGGAAAGAAGTTTATATGGGTGCACTTAACGAGCCTGATACCCTTGCTGACATTGATATACCACAAGGTACAGCAAATTTTGAACTTTACGGATATGTAGCGTGTTATTCCTATACAAAAAAAATGGCGTTAGAAAATGAAGGACTAAATTCAATCCTACGGAAATATACTTCTTGGGTTACCGAGAATTCTGCCAAACTGCTGGATTTTTATGAACGCTATCCAAAAAAATACGAGGATGCAGATCAACGCATGGCTGACACCTACATTAGAGTATTATCCCGAAAGTATGACATACACAAAGTAATTGATAAACAGCCGTTGAGTAAAGAAACTGTTACAGAAATAATGCAGGAGATTATACACAGGCCAGACATTAGCTCTGGCTGGAGTACATCTGATTTACCAAGCATAGTCCCCCGTCTGTGTGAAAAATACAACATCGAATCAGAGGAACATAATAGTATGGATTTCAAAATGGAGTATTGATTATTACCCTTATTCATTTCTACTGAAGAATTTAAGGCATGTAATCAAAAGAAAAGAATCAGGAGCATGTTTTCACATGCTCCTGATTCTTTAAAAAGGAGTGAAACATTTCAATGTTTATATGGGATTTTACCGCCGATCTTGTACTTGGACAAATTATAGATTGGCTGTATCAGCAACTGATAGCATTTCTCGGCGATTTTTTTTCTATGATGGGTAACATGGGAGCGGATATGTTCCACATGGCATGGGTCCAGGCTATTGTAAGATTTTTCAGTTATCTGGGTTGGGCATTGTATGGAACCGGACTGCTGGTAGCAATGTTCGAATACGCTATAGAAGCACAGTCAGGCCGGGCAAGTGTAAGAGACACAGCTTTAAATGCCATAAAAGGTTTTATGGCGGTAAGCCTTTTTACAATTGTACCAGTGGAACTATATAAATTATCTATAACCCTGCAGGGTACTTTTACATCTGGAATCTCTAATCTAATGGGATCAAGTGGAACCCTTAAAGAAAAATCTCTTGAAGCTCTTGCGAATGTAGGGCGAGTAGGACTAAGCCCACTAATAGGTATTTTTTGCATTCTACTTATGGGCTATGCAGTAATAAAAGTATTTTTCGCTAACTTGAAACGTGGCGGTATCCTTTTGATTCAGATAGCTGTGGGTAGTCTGTATATGTTCTCAGTTCCCCGTGGTTACATGGATGGTTTTGTATCCTGGAGCAAGCAGGTGGTGGGCTTATGCCTTACTGCATTTTTGCAGGCAACCATCCTTATTGCAGGACTCCTGGTATTTAATCAAAATTTGCTTCTCGGTCTTGGATTGATGCTTGCATCTTCTGAAATACCAAGGATCGCCGGACAGTTCGGATTGGATACCTCCACCAAAGCGAACTTTATGAGTACAGTCTATGCTGCACAGTCTGCTGTGAACATAACAAGAACAATAGTAAAGGGGGTGGCAAAATAATGAAGCTTATATATATCGCTTCTCCTTTTGCTGGAGATATTGAACACAACACCAAGATGGCGATAGAATACTGCCGCTATGCAGCAAAAAATGGTGTGATTCCAATAGCCCCACATCTTCTATTTCCTCTATTTTTAAATGACAGCAGCCCGGCAGAAAGAGAACAGGGAATCAAAATGGGACTACAGCTCCTTGCTTCCTGCGATGCCGTATGGGTATTCGGTGACCGGATATCCAAAGGGATGCATCGAGAAATAGAGGAAGCTGAAAAACTTGGTATACCAGTCAACTATCAGGATTGGAGTGAAGAAATGTGTATATCTATCCCGACAATTTAAAATCAAAAGCTGTGTTGTGGCTGTGGCAGCTCAGGGATATTGGTATCATTGGTATTGGTTGTCTTACCTCTGTTTTTGCGCTTGCACAGCTCGGTATAATGCTCCCAATCGTTATAACTGCCCTTTATGCTTTTTTGACAATACGATTTGAAGATACCTCAATCCTTGATTTTATTAAATATTCCTGCGCATATTTCATCAGCAAGCAGCAAATGTATGATTGGAGGTACACAGAAAAATGAGCAGAAAAGAAAAAAAGATAACCAAGCAAAAGCTGTCCACTCGTAAGCTCATCAACACAAAAAATATTAGTGATTACAGTCTGCAAACCTATACTCATGGGGAGCTAGTATATTTTATTATCAAACCAACTAATCTCTCTGTGCTCTCAGAGGACAGCACTTCCGCGAGAATCTATGCGCTTATGACTGTACTGAAAGGTATAGCGGAGATAGAAATGTGCTGCCTGAATTCACGTGAAAATTTCGAGGATAACAAAAGATTCTTAAAAACACGCATCGAACAGGAGAACAGCCCCATCATCTGCAGGCTGCTTGAAACTGACCTGAGATTCCTGGATAGAATCCAAGTACAAATGGCAACTGCCCGTGAGTTTCTGATTATTATCAGGCTTATTGACGAGAAGCAGAAAGAAATATTTTCATACCTGAACCGGATTGAAAAAACACTGAGGGAGCAAAGTTTCTCGGTTAAGCGAGCTGAGAAAGAAGATATCAAACGAATCCTGGCGGTATACTTTGAGCAAAATGCAACAAGCGAAAAGTTTGAAGATTTTGACGGAGAAAGGTGGATCATTCTAAATGACTGAAACAAAACGTATTACCTTTTTTCTACAAATAATGTTATAATATATATCAATAAATGTTATATTTGAGGATCAAAGGAAGCCTGTTGATATCCTTGTAGGAAGAACCAGTGATTTTCACAGGCGTTCTCAGTTACCTACCATCGAAAGGACAATTGCAAGAGATGGAATAATGCTGTATGGATGATAAAATTACTATAGTCATAGAATAATTAGATTCTCATGGCAAGAAAAGGTGGCATTCATGTGAAAGATTTGAAAAAACTAATTGATGAAGTTAGTGCAACAATGTCAATGGAAGGTATGCAGCTTACGCAGGCTGATAAAGAAAGAATTAGGCGTTGTGCGGGTGATAACGAGCTGGTTGAAGAAACCATAGCTGAACTTATTAAAAAACATACTGCTGTCAAGGGCTGTAATCAAAAACAAAAATTATGACTATACCTATGAATGGACACTAAATATCTTGTTGTCCAGATTCAAATTTACAAATAATGTACAACATAAAAGCAACCGACAAGTCTGGTATTAATATGATTGTCGGTTGCTTTTTCCTTATATTTAGTGATTATTTAGACTGAGCATCCATCAGCAATTGAAATATCTGTTTGCTCGTTTCCCTATCTCGATAGTTTAAGCAGTACAAAAGGTCATCGGTGAGTCCCTGCATAAAGCACATCACCACAGGTGCAATGAAGAATCGTTGTTTAAGTATCTGGTTTAAATTCTCCATCGAATCGTCTCTAATAAGTTGAGTGATTTTTTTGTGAAGCTGCTGCAGCTTAACATCATCCAGGAAAACATTCAGTTTTTCGTATTGTTCCTTAATGAATATCTGTGTAGCATACTCCATAAAATTATCAGCCAGAGGAATATAATAATGGTACATGGTTGTAAATCTCTCCTGGTAAGTATATGTTTTCTCGTCATAGGATTGCTTCACAAATGAATAAAATGGGTGTTCTTTTTTAGCTTCATTATTATCCATGACATCATAGCAAAGCCTTCGAAGTTGGGAAGCCATTTCAAAACCTTCATAGGCTGCTTCGTAAGCTAAAGTGTTGTTGGCAGCTTGCAGTATAAGGGACAGATAACTGTCAATCAAATAGCCCTGTTTGCCAAGTTTTTTACGTATGTCACTTGCAAGCTTAATAAGATTTTGAACAGAGTTCTTTGTGCATTCCGGGTCGAAATGACCCAAAATATTATTCCTTTTTTCAAACATGTTCATAATATCCCGACCTTTCATAGTATGGTCGGGAACTCCCCGTATATTTAAAGACGCATGCAAAGGTGCAGCCGTTTCCAACTCGTTTACCTTGCACACGTATATATTTTACTGCCTTGTGTAACCATGAAAAAAAAGATATAATATCCTTGTCATGGTGCTGTTTTTACAGTTGTGCAGGGTGCTGGTTTCACCTTACGCAGGGCTGATATGGGTCAACATATCAGTCTGCCATGACGCTTTTAATTGTCAGGGAAATCCCCGTCTTATGTATTAAAACTCTGAAAAGAAAAAAAGTCAAGTTTAAGACCTATTGAAAAATCAAGGGGTCTTTTTTGCGTCCACTTTTATTGATTACAGAAAGGATGACACCCATGCCAAAAAAGAAAACCAAAGAAATTCCTACTGCACAGGATGACGTTCATATACAGGACTTCCTGGATATGATTGCGCCCTCGGTTATCAAGTTCAACACCGATCACTTTATCTGCGGCAACACATATCGCTGCGTTTGGGCTTTGCGTGAATACCCTACTTATACAGATGAGCAGGCTATCTTGCGCCATCTCGGAGAAAAAGAAAGCGTCACTTTGAAAATATATACCCGTCATGTTACACCACTGGAGGAAAGGAAAATCATTAGCAATGCGGCAAACAAAAACAGGCTGAAGCGGAGCAACACAAATGACCTGCAGCAAACCGTAACCGCTGAGAGCAACCTGCAAGATGTAGCAACTATTGTAGCCACCATGCATAGGAACCGGGAGCCGCTCCTGCATACAGCGGTATACGTCGAATTGTCAGCATATGACCTGGATCGGCTTAAGGAACTTCAAACTGAAGTACTTACAGAATTGATTCGTTCAAAACTCAATGTTGACCGGCTTATGCTCCGGCAGCAGCAAGGTTTTATTGCTGTGATGCCTTCAGGATACAACATATTTGGCGAGCAATTCGAAAGAGTATTGCCAGCTTCCAGTGTGGCCAACTTGTACCCTTTTAATTATTCGGGAAAAACCGATGCGAATGGTTTTTACCTTGGCAAAGACAAATTTGGCAGTAATATTATTGCGGATTTTAATAAGAGAAGCGATGACAAGACCAATGCTAATATACTGATTTTAGGCAACTCCGGTCAGGGCAAAAGCTACCTCATGAAGCTCATCCTTTGCAATATGAGGCAAAGCGGTATGAAGGTCATTGTCCTCGATCCGGAACACGAGTATGTGGATCTGACTCTAAATTTGGGTGGCTGTTTCATTGATTTGATGTCCGGTGAGTTCATCATTAATGTACTAGAACCCAAAGCGTGGGATGAAAAAGGAGCTCCGGAGGATAAGGAAGCTCCCCAGGCCTTCCGTTGCACGTCAAAGCTTTCGCAACACATCTCGTTTCTTAAGGATTTCTTCCGCAGCTATAAGGACTTTAATGACAGGCAAATTGACACTATTGAAATAATGCTTTCAAAGCTTTATGAGAAGTGGAACATCAATGACCGCACCGACTTTGATATGCTGACACCAACAGACTATCCAATTCTTTCAGACCTGTATAATTTGATAGAAACAGAGTACCAGAACTATGACAACAGCCGAAGACGGCTATATACAGTAGAAACCCTGCAGGAAATCTGCCTCTCGCTCCATTCCATTTGCGTAGGTGCAGACAATAAATTCTTTAATGGACATACCAATATAACCGACAATCATTTTGTCACTTTTGGAGTGAAAGGACTGCTGCAGGCCAGTAAAAACATTAGAAATGCTTTGCTTTTCAATGTGCTTTCCTATATGTCCAACCAACTGCTGACTGAAGGTTTTACGGTAGCAAGCATTGATGAGCTGTACCTTTTCCTAACAAACCTCACTGCAATTGAGTACATTCGAAATTTCATGAAGCGAGTGAGGAAGAAAGAAAGTGCCGTCATCCTTGCCAGCCAGAATTTAGAAGACTTTAATATTGACGGTATCCGTGAGTATACCAAACCCTTATTCAGCATACCGACACATGTGTTTCTTTTCAACGCCGGAAACATTGATGCCAAATTCTACATCGATACTCTACAGCTTGAAAAGAGTGAATATAATTTAATCCGTTATCCGCAAAGAGGCTCATGCCTGTTTAAATGTGGCAATGAACGATATAACCTTATTGTCAAAGCACCGGAACACAAGGAAAAACTATTCGGTACAGCAGGCGGGCGATAACGGCAGAAAAAAGAAGAAAGGAGATAAAATCAATGTATAAAGATATTCCTGTATACCAGCAATCCATTGAGTATGCAAAAGAAAAAAACGAACTGGAGCAATGGCGTGAGTCCCGTGAAATCAATCTTGAATTGAAGAAATACCTGGAGGATAACGCTTCGAGATACTATAATACCCATCGTTTGGATGAGCTTATGAATACCATTGTAAAAAATTACGGTGTGGAGAGAAGCATGTATCTTATTGCCAGGACAGTTCAAGACAAAGGTTCATACGATGGTAGGTTTTTCAAAAATGTTCGCAATCGTGCTGATGATTTTTCATACCCCGATATGTATACTGAAGTAGCAGTGGAATCGAAAAAACGGGGTTTTGGTGACAGTGGGGACAAATCCAGCGTATACATCAGCGACATTCATTCATGTATCTTAAATGATATTTTCCGGGTACTTATGAAGCTGGAGCAAAAACAAGACCATACACAGGAACAGCTTGGGGGGATGAATCTTGGCTGATCCCGCAACCCTTCTAATTGCCAAAGTAGCCATAGCAGCGGCGACAGATAAAAGAACCTGGAAGATTATCGGAGTTATTATTGCCGCCCTGCTGACTCCCCTTATTATGGTTGTCGTGATTATAAGCCTGGTATCAGGTGCAGCCAATCACAACAACGCCGCTATTGATTTGAGCTTTCACGGAGGTGCAATCCCATCACAAATACCTGGAGAATACGCTGACCATATCAGGGATATGCGTGACAGCTTCTCGGAACTTGACAATGCCATAGAGGATATAAATATAGAACTTGAAAGTGGAAGTCTTGATGAAGTAAGAGTCAAGGCAATTTTTTATTCTCTGTTTTTCGGCGCTGATAATGCCTCCATGGATAGTGATGACTACAGTAAATTTGTAGAATGCTTTGTGAGTTATGAAATACAATACGACAAAGGAACTGATACCAGCTATACTGTTACCATTCTAATAACTTCCTTGCGGAAGATTTACTCAAACCTTGAAAATACTTTGAAAAGAACAATTACCGACGAGGACAAAGTAAATGCCTCTGAAATTTATAGCCGCGTACATTAGTTTCAAAGTTTTTTTAAATTTATTTGGATAGTATAATTAAATCGGCAATGTTAAAAGGAGGAATACGCTTGGAGCAGTATAAGCGAGTAGTTGAGCTGTGGCAGTCGTACAAAATTGCGTCCCCTGCTGATCTGGATAAATACCTTGACAGCTTCCGTATCCTGTTTGCATTTCACTCCGGCAAGATAGAGAATGAGGAAATTACATACCATGATACAAGAGAAATCTTTGAAAACGGTAGAGTTGTGGGTTATACCGGAAGTCCTCATACCCTTCTGGAGCAGCAGAATCAAAAGATGTGCTATGAGCTTTTGAAAGGAAAAATTATTAATAAGGAACCTCTCAGTGTGGAGCTGGTTAAGGAAATTCAAAAGGTTCTCACTGAGGGTACATACGATAAGCGCAGGTATATTGATAATGGAGAACGTCCAGGCCAGTTCAAAAACCATGATTACAAAACCGGCTATAATAAAATCGGTTCTGCTGTGGAAAGTACGAAAAATAACCTTGCTGAATTGATTACTGGAATGAATGCGTATGATGACAAAGCCGTTTTGAAAGCTGCTGCTTATCTTCATGCGAGGTTTGAGTTTATTCATCCATTCGCAGATGGCAACGGTCGAACCGGGAGGACTCTAACAAATTACTACCTCATGACACATAACCATCCCCCTCTCATTGTTTATGATGAGGATAAGCATATGTACTATGAAAGCCTGCAAAAATATGATGAAGCTGAAGAATTAAATCCACTATATAGATTTTTCAAGTACGAGGCAGAAAAAACATGGGAAAAGGCACTGGCTCTTGCTGAGGGTATAGAGCTGAAGCGAAAAGGCTTGTCGCATTTCACCCAAAGCATTTAACCAAAATTTATTAGAAATGAAAGTCATCTTACAAAAGGGAAGGCTTTTTTATTTTGATTTTAAATGCTTCATCGATGAAAAAGAAATAACTGATAAAACTTCTACCATAAAAGAAAGGGGAAAACTATGTTAACAACAAAAGGGATTTTTCATAGAAAAATTAATGATTTTGAGCCTAAGACATGTGTTATTGAAAAAGTTATCTCACTTACTGCCCAGGACTATGATGCATTCTCTCAAAATATGATAATGGATGAATATGATTTCATAAAAGATACCCAAGACATGCAGTATACTGATGAAAATGGCATATACCACTGCATTTTAGTGACAGGAGAAGAAAGAAATGACGGTATTCTTGTCCTGGGGAAAGGATATGATTATGCCCGTTATGCTGCATTCATGCCAAATGTTTCTGATTTTTTAGCAGCAGCTATGGAACAGGAGCAATCAACAGAAAAGAAAACAACGGTTCCCGGCTTCAAACTGAAAGATTTAATGGCAGTACCCCAGGAGGACATCCATCTCGTCCATAGCGATGAAGATATAGAGCTTGCCACCATAAGTGAACTGAAAAACACTACCCTGACCGATGCCGGGAGGAAGGAATGGGCTGATATTTTGAATGCTGATGTGCACCGTTTATTTTCAGGAGCATACGGCCTGCAGATTGAGGTTAGCGGTGTAAACCCACAAAGGCTGTCGGACTTTTCATATATGCTTGCAGGATACTGTTCTGCAGAGGATTTTAAAAAATGGGTAACGCAGGAGCCTGAAGCAGCATTGGATGATAACGATAATGAACTACAGCCTGATCATCATAAAATAAAAGTGCTGATGGTTGAGCCGAAAAAGTTACCTTACATTGCAGAAATAGATAATAATCTTAACTCTCAACAAAAAATAATTGGTGGTAAACTTGAAGAGGTATGTTTAGAACCAGGTGTTGTACTTATATGCAATAAAGAAGATAAACTTATAAAACTGGAAGGCAACCGCGCCATTGGAAATGATATCATAGTCGATAATTTTTTTATTGCAGGTGTTAACGAAGAAGGTAATTTTATCTCGTTAACCAGAGAACAAATTCAAGAATATATGCAAAAATTTTTAACTCCAGAGAGTTTCACTAAAGAGCAAATCGATGAAATTTCTGGAATTACTTTTAAACTATTTTAAAAAGGAGGACTAAATCCATGAAGAAAACAAGTTTACAGGTATCTTTTGATGCCGACAAGCTCAATGCGCTTCGCTTCTATATGGAAAAAAAAGAAATGAAAGTGGAGGACGAGTTGCAGGATCACATTAGCAAACTCTATCAAAAGGTAGTTCCTATGCAGGTTAGAGAATACGTAGAAAGTCAATCCGAGACTCCAAAGGAAATAGAGACAGAAGAAAAAAATCTCAAACAAAAGAGTGGAGCAGGGGAAAATATCTCAAAACAGAATTCAAAAACTAACCTTGAAAAGGGAGAAAAACCATCAGCAAGACAAAAGCGACAGCGTGAAAAAGATATCGCTGCCACACAAAAGCAAGAAGAAAAAACTATTGAACCGGAAGAAGCCAAGGAAGAAACCAAGGGCATGAGTATGAGCATGTAGGTGTCAAATGAAGAAGAAAAATCATCTTCAAGATTTGGAAACCAAATTGGAGCAATCGTTCGACCGTTGGGAAACTCTCTATAAATCTGGAGGTAATGATCCCTTTTGGTCGGACGGATGCAATTTAAACCTTGTACGTAATCATATCTGTTATTACAAAGAAGAAATTGAACAAACCTTTGAAATCAATGATTATCCTTCTATATATTATCGAGAAACGCCGCAAAAAGTCCCTGAAGACTATATGGCAAGAAGTGAAGAAATCCGAATGAATGCTAATAAATCTATACAGATTTACAAAGATGATAAAAACTATAAATTTTTATTATCACGAGTGAACCGGCTTCATCCCAAAGATGTTAAAGCAACATGTATTCAAAATGTTATCAATTATACGAAGGGATTGGAACAGGCAATCGCTTCGGATGATTTAATTACAATGAGGCGGTATGAAAATCCGGACAATTACACTAAAGCTTTCCTGGAATGTGCAGAGAAAGTCAAGTCATTAAAACCAAAGGAGAATGAGCAGATATCTATTTTTGATATGCTTTCTGATACGCAGATGGATGAATCAGATGAATACGAAAACAAATCTCAAGGTATGAACCTTGGAATGTGAAAGGAGGCCAATATGGGAAGCAGAGCAATCTACACAATTATAGAAAAAGGAGAAGTTCATCACTTCTATAGTCAGTGGGCGGCAAATGAATATACTCCTTTTACTGTGATTCGAGAAGCTAAAAGTCTCAAAGATGAGCTTTCTCTTAAACAGACTACAGCACAGCTTATACCATTAATCAAGTATAATCATTATTTTAACTATGAGGTGATAGGCTTAAATGGCAAAAGTCTTTTTGAGAGACTTCCAAAAAAACAGGCAGAAAAAATGCTCTTTGATTTTGGTAATAATGCTG
This sequence comes from Clostridia bacterium, assembly GCA_028280575.1. Classification (GTDB taxonomy): domain Bacteria; phylum Bacillota; class Clostridia; order Acetivibrionales; family STF1-152; genus JANQLN01. The sequence goes on along the minus strand of JANQLN010000014.1, from coordinate 386 downwards.
CAATCAGTATGAATATCACTCTTGATTTTGACAATGATAAAGCTTACTTCAGATACAACAGTCTATGTTTTCATTTTTCTTTTTCTGATTTTGCCGTCAGCATTAGTGATGGTTTACACTGTCTGGATCAAGTAATAAAGGAAGAACATTGCGAAAAAGATATCCTTCCTACCATAATCCAATGGGAAATGAAACAAAAACTAAAAGAATTTGCTGTTCCCTTGGAACAACAAGGTCCACAAATAAGTTTATAGATTGGAGGAATTAATGTGAAAAAAGCAACACTGCAAATCAGCTTCGATAGCGAAAAGCTTGGAGCACTCAAATTATACATGGATAAGAAAGATACATCTCTTGAAACAGAAATGAATGTTGCAATGAATAAA
>JANQLN010000118.1 GCA_028280575.1 Clostridia bacterium | reverse complement strand
TAACCAGCAATACAAATTTTTTGAAGGTATATCCGGTTTGCCGGAACAGGGTTGTAAAACGGATGATTATTCTTTCTTTGATTTTCAACTTTGTTCCTGATAGATAAAGCCTGCGTTGTTTTAAGGTATTTTTCTCCACTGCAAAAGGATTTATCTTCAGTAAGAGGAAAAAAGCAGAGCTTATCATTACAAAAACAAAGGCAAGGGATATATGGATACTATTCATGACAAACCTCCCTTCAATTTTTAAAGTCATTTCCTGCAAACCTGCAAATTTCTTTTCGCTCAACCCCATTAATTAAAAGATTGCTGGCAAGCTTCTGTGATATATACCCTGTGTGTTTATGGCTTCCTACAACCTTTGTGATTCTCTCGCTTTCATCCTTTTCGTAGTGGTCAACTTCGTATTTAAAAAGTGTATTTCCTGCCACTTCACCATTCTTTACTGATGTTGCTTCGAATATTTCCATGTACTTTCTTGAATTGTCTGGTAGCTGCATTTTAAAAACCATAATCGGGAAGGCTTCTACAATGTTCAACAACAACCTTTCTTCAGATAGTGACGTTCCAGCCTCCAGGCACATGGTCAGTATTCTCTGATAAGCTGTTCTTGCACTGTTGGCATGGAGCGTGGAAACAATGGTGTGACCTGTGCGGCCCGCCTCTTGAACAGTAAGAGCTTCCTTCCCTCTCATTTCTGCCGGAACAAGTATCGTTGGGTGAAGCCGCAAAGATAGCTTCAGTAAGTCCAGCATTGTGATTGGATTGGGTTCTTCCTTCGTAAGAAGATGAATAACATCATTGACCATCACACCATTTTCATCATATCTTGCCAATGTCAACTCACGTGTATCTTCAATAGTTACGATTCTTGTGTCATCTGCAATGCAACTCAAGATATATCCCATATCGGAGGTTTTTCCGCTGCCTGTAGCTCCCGCAAGGGCCACTGATATACCATTGTTGACGCAGAGAGTGAGGAAATCCAGTTCGTCTGCTGTGGCTGTTCCCCAATTAATAAGGTTCTCTCTTGTAATATAAGACGGCTTTTGTTTTCTAACTGAGGCAATAGCGCCGGCATCCGGATCGACGCAGGGTGCGATGGCTCCCGACATTCGGATGCCTTTTGATATAAAGCTGTCTCCGATAGGTTTTGAACCGTCCAGGATGACATTTCCAAAGCGGCTCATTTTCTTGGCAATGTTTGAACAGGCCTCCGGGCTGCTAAAAGAGACCGGGAGACATACTTTTTTATCTTTGTATAAAACCCATACTCCGTTATAACCATTGACGTTGATTTCTTCAACCTCACTATCTTTTAAGTATTCCGACAGAATTCCCATACCAGCCATATCGTTGTATACCATGTCCACCAGCTCAGATATATTTTGAATCCCTTTTACCACCATCCGTTCGCTATTTAGATATTGCATAATGAAATTTTTGAGTTTTGCTTCCGCTTCTTCCGAATAAAGAACCTGTGCAAGCTCAGTGGAATGGTTTTTGGAAATGATACGCTGCAATTTATCCAGGATTTCACTGTAGTCCTGAGCTTCCAGGCCACTCTCCTTGCTGTCGGTACGATGCTTGTTTGCCTTATATATCAGTTCATTGATTGTAAATCTGTTGTTCATTTTTTCTTGCCTCCGCAAATAAAATATCATTTGAAATTTTATTTAATACTGTACTGTAACGTTTGCATGCCCTGTCATTATAGATATATATTGGGGTTCCCGCATTTTCCAACTCCCCAGCACACTTTACAAAGGGAAGCTCATATTTTAAAGGAATATCCAGAAGCCCTTTAAAAACCTTGTCATCAAATTCACCATTAGGTGATTGTACTATGTTGATTTGCTTATCAGCTACATGGAGCTCCCGGACGAAATCCTCCACCCCTTTCTGCCACATAGGAGCACTAGCAGATGGCTTGTACAGGGTATACACTTTTTCTGCCATCCAAAGCCCTACCCCTGAAATGGGATTGGTCAGATCCCCCGAACCGTCAATGATCAAGATATCAAACAGAAGGGAGGATGCGGATATAAGCCTGTCCACGTTTTGCAAGGATATACTGTCACATAAAAGCCCTGTGTAATGGTTAGGTATCGACAGAAAAAAAAGATTTCTAGTTTCCTCTGCCTCCAGAAACTTTTCACCTACATTGGGATTATCGTCATTGAGTGCCTGAAATAATCCTTTTTCCGGTGGGATGTTCTGTCCGAAATACACCTGCAAATCGCCGTGTATCAGGTTAGAAGAAATAAGTCCAACGAGTTTATCTCGTTTTGCAAGGGCACAGCCCAGGTTTACTGCAAAAGTAGTTTTACCACTATTATCTTTTCCCCATACGGTAATGATTTTACTGCTCATCGCTTAGCCCCCTTCTTAAAAATATAAGGTGAAGCTTCCCGGTGTATTCCGCTTCAATAAGTTTCATTGCCTGTGCCTTAGTGGCTATTAGAGTAACTGCTTTAGCTATGGGATCACCGGAGGAGGGTTGGTTTTCCACCTGCTGCTCTCGAACCTGTGCAGTGCTCTGTGTACGGGAATTTTCCACGCTGTAAACCTCCAGCTCTTTCAGTTCAGGGTATTGGATAACCTGAGCAGGTATTCTTTTGCCTGTATCTGCATCTTCTTTTGGATTTGAAAATGAAACCACTGTCACAATGTCACCGCTTTTCAGATGAGACGAGAGTCCTGCAGCAATACTGATTACAGTGATCGTAACCAGCCGTTTATTTTCAGCAGCAATACCATCCAGTTTTTTATTGGCAATATGATCACCAAGCTTTTTTGGGAGCAGGTAATCCCCTTTAAAAATATCAGTTTGTGTAATTTTCCCTTCAATCAAAGTCTTCTCCTTGATAACACCGTCAGGCAGGCCGAAGTTCCCTACCTCCACCATCGTAAGGTGTTTACTCATTATCTCTGTTCCTGCGGGAATGTCCTCTGCAGCCCGAAGTATCATCACCGTTACACCTTTATCTTCATAAAATTTTGGCAGGAACAAAAATGAAATTGCTCCTGCCAGCACTATGCAGAGGACGCTCATAAATATACGGTTCTTCAATATTTTCAATTTGTATTATCATCCTTTCAAAAAATATCTAATATCAGCTACGAAAATATCTTATTTATATTCCTCCAATCTTTTGGGTGAAATCTTGCCCCTGTTCTTGGGACGGCTCATTAATTTTTCTGATCATTCCGAATGAAGTCTTTTTTATACCATCTTCCTCCATTTTGTAATTGCCATATTTTTTGTAGTCTACAAAATAACTAATCTCGTCATCAATGTATATGTCATACCTGCCTGAATCAAACAGGACATAATGGGCATAATCGATTGCATCAATAACAGACGAAGGGATGAGTTCATATTTAGCGATGTTGTCCGCTATATCAATTGCATCGCAAATATATTCCGGTTTTTCTGATTCAACAGCAGCTAGAAACTTTTCAATCATTCCTCCATTTTGAAATATGTCATTGATTTTCTTTGCAAGCGTGTTGAGAGAATAGATATCTCCTTCAATATTAAGGCTGCTCGATAAGCTTGAGATTGGACTTTCAACATCCAGGATTTTACACTCATCAAAACATTTTACATTCAGTTGATCTCTAGCCTTGCGTAATGCAATATCGGTTGTCGGTAGCTTGAGGCTATAGGGTTCCTCCATCATATTATAGTTGCTCTGAGATATAAGCTTGAGACTGAAAATACAATATTTACCGATATCCACATCTGGCAGCACAGTACCGTCATAGATTTGCTCCATATCATGACCCGTTTTTACCACATATCCTGATGAGGTATAGGTACCGCTATTGTTTGCTTCATATTCATTTGCTACTTTTTCAAAGTCTAAATATCCAACGGCACTTTCATGAATATGCACGATATCATTTTCTATCAAATATCTTCCTAGTTCAGTACTTGTGGACACATCAGGGAATAGCTCATAATTTTCAAGACTATAGGTTAAATTGATGATGTCTGCCAGAGTATCGATTGATTCAATATCAAGTGCACCTGTGAAAAGAACTTCTTCGGATTCAATATATCCATCAATACGTCGGGCAATGAAGTCGAGTTCTTTTATAGTAATAGGATCATCAATACTTTTTTTCATAAGGTATTGCTGCAGATTCGGAATGGAGGATTCTACTCTATTTATATTTGTATTCACGTTCTCAGTGCCATTTATATTGTCCAGTGTTGCATAGGCTTCCCCTATATCTGCAGGAGTAGCCGGCAAGGTAAGCCATACACCATTGTCTGTTCTTGTTAATAAAACCTTAAGCACTCACATACCTCCCATCTTTTGTTCGTTTTCTTCCTGTCGTTCATACGGTTTAGATTTTTCATCCAGTTCGCAGGCTTCCATTGAATCAATACGACAGATATATCCAAAAGATGTAAAACATCCATTTTCCTGATTGAAACGATCCTGACCGTATTTTGTAAAATTGAGGTATTTTTCAAGTTCACTGTTACTGCTAAAAAGTCCGGATTCAGCAACTATGTGTTTGCCATACTGCTCCAGGTCAGAAATCCCTGCGACAAAATGGAATTGGTCAAGGTTGTTAGCCAGCTCAACCATTTTTCCTGCGGATTCAGCTCCGGTATAGTCAATGGCGGCTTCCAGTTTTTTGATTTCAGATTGATCAAGTTCCTTAATGATTTCACTCAGTTTATTGATTTCACCGATACTGTTCGTAAGTGAAATGCGTCCCATAAAATTTTCTGACAGGGAAATACTATTCACACATTTATAATCCAGGTCGTTATAATTATCTGCACCAAGGCGGAGTAATGTTTTTAGTATGCATGTTTCTGATGTAGGCAGGTAAAGCCATACCTTTGGCGGCTCAAATCCCAGGGAATGTTTTTGGGTTATTTCCAGCTTCATTACATAGTCGCTAGTGTAATCATAATCGGGAAACATTCTTCCATCATATACTTCTTCAAAGGGAAGTTGGCTACTGAATAAAACACCATAAGGTGTTATCTTACCATTCCCTCTATTTAAGAGATTCCTGCCTATTGTTTCAAAATCAATCTTATCCTTCTCGTCGACAGCATAGCATACGTTTTTATCCAGGTAATGATTTGTTCCAATACTATATAAGTCCGAAAAATCAGTGACAATTGTATAATTATTAAGGTTAAATGTCAGGTTTATAAGGTCTTTCATTTTGCAAATATTCTCTGCTGCAACTACTCCCTGGAACTTGGCACGCTCATATTTATCAAAACTTTCTATTCGCCTTGCTAGATAGTTCATTTCATCCACATCAATAAGGGAATTTTCAAGCACAGATAGTGCGGGAATCATACCTTTTATTTCAACCACTCGACAGTGATTAGTGATGTAGTTATTAATATTTATATCTTTGAGCTTGTTCATCATTATTTTTTCATCAATGGGGAAGGTGATGTTAATGCACTGGCTGTTTGGAAAATTAACATTTTCTATGGTGACGGTGATCATTTTATAAAATCCTTTCTTTAATATAGTTTGGGGCATTAAAAAAGCGGCTGCATCATTTTTAATGCAACCGCTAATTTTAGGCGCAAATCCAACGTAATCAGTATTTACCTGCCTCCCATCGTCTGCGATTGGGTTTCCTGAGTGAATTCCTCTACTACAGTCATTATCTCTCTTACACATTCAGCATCGCTGGATGACAGTCGTTCTGCCATATCTTCATAACCAAATAAGCAGGCTTGTTCAATAGCATGACAAAGCGTGTTGATATCTAAAAGGCTGTCACTGCTGGCTACTTTATCAACAATTATCTTACCTACTTCATTTAACCCAGTAAGCTTAATAGACACATCTTTTGTTTCTATAGTCACTTCGCTTACAGGAATATGGATTCCAATACTTCCAAGATGTTCGGGCATATCGTAAATATTTAAGGGAAAGTCTACTGCCAAGCTATTCCCTTGATGTCGGATAAGGGCGTAAACAGTTTTCATCTTGTATACCTCCCAATTTTATTTAACATTGGAGCATTTTACTCTATATGATGAATCAATTTGGCCAATTAACATATAATCATTTCATATATTATTTGAGTATTTACATATCCATCTGTTGTTCTTCAGATTGTTCATTTTCAATTTCGGCACAAACATCGTGATGTGCATATTCGATTTGATTTTTAACGGCTTTCATTTCATCTTCCTGGTTATAGGAGGGAATTGCCAATCCAATAAAAAACAGTGTAGCCAACTACTTAAAAAGTAGTTGGCTACACCCCTTTAAATGTCGTAAGAAAATAGTCATCAGTGTCCATAAGTCTTTTCTCTTTCTAGTTTATCAAATGATGAAATTCAAACCTTTTAATACTTATGTCACTTTATCCTCATTAAATGAGTAACATCAGTTCCACTATCATCATAAAACTTTACATCCGGCAAAAATTGATATTTATAGTTTTTATCCAATGGATGAATAACTATAAAAAAATCTTTTTGATCATTTTTAATTTCATCACTTATTCGAAAAGGTTTAGTTTTGCCACTAGTGTCAAACCCTCTAATATCAGCAGTAACATTAACTGCGTTTACTAGATTTTAGCAAGAATTGACAAAATACCTTTTATCAATAGATGGTAGATTATTTGCAATAAATTCTTGCTAAATGTTCTTACATCTATATATAAAACAGACTTGCATAAAGTGCAACACTATGTTACGATATGCGTGAGGTGATAATATGGCTGTTTCCCCAAAAAACAAACGGGTTATGGTTACTCTGTTAAAAGAAATATCGGAATACATTGCTAATTTGGCACAGGAGGAACAACGAACCGTATCAAACCTGTGTTCAAAAATCATAACCGATTACGTAAACAACCGCAAAAAGAAAGAAGGTGAATAACCATTGGAATTTTTTATTTACAGCCGCAAATCAGTATATACGGGCAAAGGCGATTCCACTGGAAATCAAGTGGATATGTGTAAAGAATACATCTTTTCTAAATTCGATGGAGTAACCAACGACGATATTACGATATACGAAGATGTAGGCTTTTCAGCAAAAAATGCGGATCGCCCTGATTTTCAGCGGATGTTACGAGATATTAAGTTGACAAAGCCGGATTATGTGGTATGCTACCGGCTTGACCGCATCAGCCGTAACGTCAGCGACTTTTCCTCAATGATTGAAAACTTGACTGAACGTGACATTTCCTTTATCTGCATTAAAGAAGAATTCGACACATCAAAGCCGATGGGCAAAGCCATGATGTATATTGCCAGCGTTTTCGCTCAATTGGAAAGGGAAACAATCGGAGAGCGTGTCCGGGATAATATGCTGATGTTGGCAAGAACAGGACGTTGGCTTGGCGGTACTACTCCTACAGGATTTACGTCGGAAAAAGCGCAGGAAATCATCATTGACGGCAAGATAAAAACTTCCTTCAAACTGAAAACGCAGCCTGAGGAAATTACAGTTGTCAAAACAATGTTTGAAAAGTATCTGGAGTTAAGAACCGTTTCCGGTGTAAGTAAGTACCTGATCAAACAGAATATTAAATCCCGTTCGGGCAATTTATACTCGCTCAATGGCATCAAGGAAATACTGCAAAATCCCGTTTACTGCGTTGCGGACTATGATGCGGTAGACTATTTTACAGAACTCAACGCAGATGTCTGCTTTAAGAAAAAGGATTGCTCGGACAAGCTTGGTTTACTGTCTTACAACAAGCGGAATTACAAGAAAAAACACGCTCCCCGCCAGCCGATAGAAAAATGGATTATCGCAAAAGGCAAGCACCAGGGCATCGTATCCGGTAAACAATGGGTAGCCGTCCAGAACATTCTGGAAGAAAACAAGCCGGACGGCAAAAGACCGGCAAAAATGCATAACGATTACTCCTTGCTTTCCGGTTTGATTTTTTGTGAAAAGTGCGGAAAGCGTATGTTTGCAAAGATGCGCCGTTCTAAAAACAAAAACGAATTATTTGACTATATGTGCAACAGCAAAATGCGTGGAGGCACGGGACTATGCGACAGCCAGAACATAAACGGGCAGCAAGCGGATGACATGGTTTGCGAATACCTGATGAAGTACACAGATGAAAACTCCGAAATTTACAAGCTTCTGGAAAAATTGAAAAAGAATATAGCCAGACAATCACGGGAAAATCCCTTAGTTACCGTAGATACACGGATAAAAAAATACAATGATGAAATGGACAACCTTGTAAATACATTATCGCAAGGGAATCTAAGCACTGCTTTTATACAGAGGGTCAATGCAAGGATCACCGAACTTGATAAAGAGCTTGGGAAACTCACCGCAGAACGAAATCGCCTGCAAAAGGACACCGGCATAATAGCCGATAAAGAAGTCCATATTGATATGATTGCTGCTACCTTATCCAGCTTGAAGAATAATTTTAATGACCTATCTATCCATGAAAAACGCACGTTAATCAGGCTTCTGGTTAAGAAAATCGTTTGGGACGGCAAAGACTTTCATATTTTTCTTGACGGCGAGTAGGAATTTATCAGCCGCCTACTCGTCGTTAGTGCCAAAAGGCACAAAAAACGGAGCAAGTTTGCCCTTTGGATGGTGGCGCAAAACGGCCGTTGCATGGAACAAAGTTGTTGGTTATTGTGGCAATTAATCTTTCCCTTGGAGAGTCAATGATCCTGCATCCAATAATACCTGCAGCATTGCAGCCAAAACCCATGCACATGGTTAATGCCTGTTTCCCATGGGCACACGCTTTTTTGAAGAAATTATCAAGGTTAAATGCTACTCTGGGCAGGTAGCCCAAGTCCTCAAGCAGTGTAAACATTGGGAAAAATATAGCCATTGGAGGCAGCATAACCGATACTACCCATGCAAGGGTCCGGTATATGCCCGTAACTAACAGCCCGTGAACCCATGACGGAGCTCCTGCTCCTTCAAAAAAGCCGGTTAACAGGTCTTCTATCCGGAACAGAAAGGTAGCAATCATTTGAGAAGGATAATTTGCCCCTGTGATGGTAAGCCAGAAAACCAGGCCCAGAAGGGCAAGCATAATGGGGATGCCAAATATTCTTGAAGTCAGTACACTGTCAATTTTTCTGTCCGTATTGTTATATCCGCTGTTTTCAAATGTTACCGTATTACTGCTTATATCTTCAGCAATGTGCACCAGCCGTGATACAATTTTGTCCCTCAGCTGGTCAGGCTTGATACCGTTATCTGAAAGGTGTTTTTTTGCGGTTTTAAGAAGCCTTTGAAGTACATTATCATCCATAAGGTTAAAGCCGAGGTATTCATTTAATGATTTAATTAAAGCAGCATCTCCGTCCAGCAGTTTAAGTGCGGTCCAGCGGCTGTCGATTTTGTCACCTACAAGCTCTCTGACCTTTGCCTGAAGCATTTTTATTGCCTGTTCAATTGTATCGTCATATGTAATTTGAATTGGTTTTGCGGCCTTATGATTATTCGTAATATCATAAACCGCATCCATTAATTTATCAAGCCCCTTTTTGCTCCGCGCATTTGTAGGAATTACAGGTACACCGAGGTGTTTGGACAGACCTTTAAAGTCGATGTTTATTTTTTTCCTTTTTGCCTCGTCTATCAAGTTAACGCAGACTACAACCTTATTGGTGATTTCCAGGGTCTGGAGAACCAGATTCAAGTTTCTTTCAAGACAGGTTGAATCTGAAACCACAATGGTGGCGTCAGGCGCCCCAAAGCAGATAAAATCCCTTGCTATCTCTTCCTCTACCGAATTTGCCATGAGTGAATATGTACCTGGTAAATCTACCATAATAAAATTCCTGCCCTCATGCCTGTATTTTCCCTGTGCATTGGTAACTGTTTTACCAGGCCAGTTTCCTGTGTGCTGATTTAGTCCTGTCAGACTATTAAAGACCGTGCTTTTTCCAACATTTGGGTTTCCTGCCAGAGCAATGACTTTGTCGTCAGGGCAAGTGCGTTCAATCCTGAGTTCACTTTCCAGTACGACTGCGCCGGTGGATTTGTTTGTGAGCCCCATGTTAAAATCCCCCCTATATATTTTGCTATTTAATTTACTTCAACCAAGACCTTGCTTGCTTCCTCCGAACGTAAAGCAATTGTCGCTCCACGAATGTTGTAAGCAGTGGGATCACCCGACGGGCTTTTTTGCAAAGCCTCAACTACTGTTTCAGAAATCAATCCAAGATCCAGCATCCTTCTGCGTATGGACCCAATTGAAGTAAGCGTTCTAACTTTGCCTTTTTTACCTAAAGGCAAAAAGTTTAAAGGAATATAATTATTCATACAGTTAAACCTCCTATTTTATGTGTAAATGTTATATCACCATTTTAAGCTGAGAGTAAATTTGTTTCTCTAGACTAATATATGAAATATAAAATATTAGTGTTACGAATATAATTTAATTAGTAAAAAATATTTTCACAAACCGGGATGTGATAAGGATGCAAAATAATGAGTTCCATACCGTACGCGGATACCAACTGCTGGAGCAGGAAAAGAAGCTTTTGACATCTGCAATGGAAGATTATCTTGAAATGATTTACAGGAATGTCCATAAGGAAGGATATATGCGTATTAACAAGCTTTCAGAGCAATTGAATGTAAAGCCTTCATCTGCAACAAAAATGGTACAAAAGCTCACGGAACTCGGATTGCTCAATTACGAAAAATATAGCATTATTTTTTTGACAGAGAAAGGTAAGGCAATAGGCAAATTCCTTTTGGACAGGCACAATATTATAGAAAAATTTCTTAAAAACATAGGGATAAGTGAAAATTTGCTGGTAGAAACAGAATTAATAGAACATAATTTGAGCGCCAATACTCTTAAAAGCATCGACCAGTTTAACAGATTCGTTGAAAAGCATCCTGAGGTTATCAAAAAATTTGAACAATTCAAAGAAAAAGATATTTTGGACAGTCTTTCATAGTTTTTTTGCTGTAGTACTAATGAAAAGTTATTATAATCTAAGGTGCTGCTTGTAAAGGTGGGTAGGAAACTATCACTTGACAGTATTTAAGAATTGACATTAAATTTTTATTCTGTTAGCCTTGATATTGAAAAGATTATCCAGACAGGGAGTGATAGAAATGTACCACGGACGATTCAAGGGAACGCACTATGAAACGGGATTCAAATGGGGACGATTGCTGTACGGCCAAGGAAAGATTATAAACGATAGCCCTACCTTCAACCTTACTGACCAACGGAGAGCATTTGCAGCTAGGTGCGTTGATGAATATGAAAGATATTACCCTGAAATCCTTAAAGAGATAAGAGGCATTGCAGACGGACAGAAATCTTCGTTTGATAATCTCGCAACGATACTGCTTTCCATGTACTGTTTTGAGTTGGAAAACAAATGTACTTGTTTTGCCATTGCAGATGGTGAGAATACCATTTTTGGCAGAAACAGCGACTTTCTTGTTAAGCTTGAAAAACTGTACATGAATTGCCTGTATCGACTTGACGGTGCATATGCATTTAACGGTAATACCACAGCCTTTGTAGAGATGGAGGACGGTGTAAATGAGCACGGATTTGCTGCCGGCCTGACCTTTATCTATCCACATATACGGAAGCCGGGACTGAACTCTGGAATGCTAGTTCGGTATCTGCTTGAAAAATGCATAACGACAAAGGAAGCAATAAGCGAGCTGAACCGACTTCCTATTGCGTCTGCACAGACCTTGACCCTTGCCGATAGGAAAGGCGATATTGTCGTTGTTGAGTGTAATCCCGAAAAGATCGTTGAGATAAGGCCTAAAAAATACGAAAGCTTTGTTGCCACAGCAAATAATTTCAATGCTGCAAAAATGAAAAAATACAGGAATCCGGAAATTGACGATTGGCGTTCTGACGAGCGGTATGACACAGTTTGTACGGCACTGAAAAATAACAAAGGCAATTATTCATTAGATTTTGTGAAAGCTCTTTTGTCAGGAAAATATGGTTTTATGTGCCAATATGATAGAAAATTGGGCGCAGATACTGTCTGGTCTGTGGTTTACGATTTAAAGAACAATAGGGTATACCGTGTCGAAGGTAACCCTTCGAGAAAAGCATTTAAGGAAGATACGCGAATGAAGTTTTTATAAATTAATTTCACACAGTTAACGCAAAAGCTCGTATAAGGTACTATATATAAGCAAACCGGTTCTGTTAAGTTAATAATTTGTGGTAGAATTGTAGTAAGGCGGAGGAGGTGCGTCCGGCACTTACATGTAAGTGCCGGAAAAATAATTTTATATTAGAGATTACTAATAAATTTTTAAGGCGTCTAAAAGTGCATACTGACCGCTTTTCTTAACCACTTTAATAGTATGCACACCTGACGGCAAATCCGTTTTGCTGTATACAGTCTGCTGCGAAAGTCTGGTTGCATTATAACAGCTTACCGTTGTTTGCAGTACATCGTCTATGTATATGTCTACATTACCCTGATCACTGTTCTTTTCAGTTATATATTCAACACCTGTACCTGTAAATGTGAGCTCGAAATAGTCGTCGTTATTAGTGGTATAATGTACATCGTCGCCATAATCTCCATATCCTCTGTGCTCACTGCTGTGCCAGGTACCAATATAAGTGATTTCTGAGGCATCATCATTTAGAATACCTGATTCGCTGTAAGTGTCGTAAATATTGAATGCATCAACTATCATATAAGAACCAGTTTTCTTAACTCCCTTGATAGTATGCACACCTGACGGCAAATCCATTTTGCTGTATACCACTTGCTGATAAAGCCTAGTTGTACTATAGCAGCTGATCGTCTGTTGAAAAACATCGTCTATATAAATGTCTACATCACCTTCATCCGAGTATTTTGAGGTAATCATATCAATACCCGTACCGTAGAAGGTGAATTCAAAGTAATCGCCATTGGCTGTGGTAGCGTTAATATCATCGTTATAGCTGCCTGCTCCTCCTGTACTGCTATCCCTAGGCAGCCAATCGCTTCCTGTATACTTCACTCCGGCTGTATCATTCAGTTTTTCAGTCCCAGATTTCTTTATAATGCTCAAATTCATAGGAGCCTGATTGCGGTAGATTTCCAGATCTATTACTGAACCTTGGGGTATCTGGTTATAGACGATCCAGAAGCTTTCCTTTGTGGTTACAACTGTACCCTTTATTTTCCTTATAACGTCAAGCTGCCTTAAGCCCTGAGAATATGCATATGACTCGGAGGTCAGGCTATAAAAACATGCTCCGTTCAAGTCAGGTAAACCTGTTGCCGATCGGATTCCCTCAGAGAAAATACTTGTAAGTGTAGCTCCCATAAACGGTTCTCCATCAGCCAATTCTTCTGAACCGTCGATTCCATAGTTAATTGGCGGACATTGTGGTGCACCCGGCTTTCCGAACTGATCCATTGGGAAATTAACATACCCGAGAGTCAATGCCTAGGAACCTGGCTGTACAGTATAATCATTTGTTAAAGGGCTGACAAACATAGGATCACTTGTTATGGAATTGGCGTCTTGCGTCCACGGCGAAAGCGGATAACTTATTCCGTTACCGAAATTCCAGAACAAATTATAGTCAAATTGGGTACGTGTGGCTGTCAGATCAACACTTACAAATTGGTAAGGCTGAGGTTTCACGAACACAATCCCATATGTCATTATACTCGATAATATGCCCTCCGAATGTACCATCATTAACGTTTATTCCTGAGCGTGGGCTTCCATGGATTGTATTATGGCTTACAGTAATACTATCACTTATAGATATGTTCACACCTGCAGTCTGTTTTTCAAACACACCGCTGGGGACAGCATATTGTTCAAAGCAGGATGTTATTGGAGTGGACAGTTAAAACCACAGGGATCGGGAGCAACCGGCAGTCCTATAGTAGCAGATAAATATGGCACAGGTGAAAAACCCATAATTGACGGTGCAGGGGCTTCTTGTACAGTAGAGCTCAACGGGCAGCAATACTGGGAATTTAATAACCTTCATGTTAAAAATTATACAACCGACCTGTCGCAATTAAGAATGGGATTTTATTTTCATGGTACCGATTGCGGCATATTTTCCCATATTGCTTCGTTGTCGTCAGTCGCAATACGTCAGTATTACTCAATCCTCCGCCTTGCACTATGGGAAAATCTACCACAAACTACAGGAACGGACTTATG
>JANQLN010000107.1 GCA_028280575.1 Clostridia bacterium | reverse complement strand
TCTAAAAAGTTTTTCATCGGACATAACTATATTATAGAAATCAGGTGCATATTTAGGCAAATACCCCATTAAATCGACAAACACACCATCTTCGACTCCGGCACTGGAGCCACCTTTATAATATGCAGGTCCCCACGGATTTTGTCCAATGATGTCAGGTAAATCTCCGGAGGCAATTAACAGGTTAAACTGTTCCTGTGCTTGAGCCGCTGCAGGATGGATAAATTCAATGTTTACTCCCGTATTTTTTATAATTTCCTGCATTGCCTCATTTTCCGAATAGCTGGAAATGTATTTGGCTGCAGAACTGGGGAAGGAAACCCAATAGCTTAAGGTTACAGGTTTATCCGTTTTGATGGGATAGGTAACTTTAAATTCTTCCGGGACTGTTTCTCCAGGCGGGTTATTTTCTGCAGTATCTGTCTGATTTGTAGTGCTTTTATTATTACACCCTACTAACACAAATATTAGCATAAACACCACACATAATACAGTAAGCAGACTTTTTTTCATCATAATCTCTCCTTTAAATTTTTTTATTTTATCAATAAGGGATAATCCCTTTGACAACAACCTAATAATCACCCTTTCAAAGAACCTAACATGACACCCTTTGTAAAGTATTTCTGTATAAAAGGGTATATGCAAAGGATAGGTACTGTTGACACTATAATTGTTGCGTACTTTATTACTTCCTCCAGGTAGAAAAACCCTTCACCCGCATCACCTAAAACTGCTCCTGTTTCGTTGCCAATCATTGTATTTGCAATTATAATTTCTCTCATAAACAGCTGGAGGGGCCACAGCTGCCGGTCTCTCAAATAAATCATTGCATTAAACCAAGAATTCCAGTGCCCGACCGCATAAAATAAAAGCATCACTGCTATTGTAGCTTTTGATACGGGAACAAAGATTTTAAACAGCACAATAAAATCATTTGCACCATCCATTTTCGCTGACTCCTCAAGACTTTTAGGAACAGCTGCAAAGACTGTACGCATCACAATCATGTTCCAAGTACCGATTAAAGTCGGGAATATAAGTGCCCAGCGTGTATTTATTAAACCTATATTTCTTACCAGGAGAAAGCTTGGTATCATACCACCGCTAAAGTACATCGTAAAAACAATAGCAATTGTAAATAATTTCTTTAATTTATATCCGCTTCTGGAAAGTGCATAAGCTCCAAGCATCGTTACAAGTAAATTCAAGGCAGTACCAATAACGACATAGAAAATCGTATTGAAATACCCTATCGGAATATTAGGATTGTATAGCAAAACTTCATACCCCTTAAGTGAAAACCCTAATGGTTTATATAGCAGCCCACGAAATTTCATTAATTGCACAGGTTCACTGATTGATGAAAATAAAACATATAGCATTGGATATAAACAAATTAGCGTTACTAATATTAATAACGAGTAATTACAAAAATCAAATACCTTTTCCCCAAGTGTTTTCTTGTGAAGCAAACCCATATCCCTACCTCCTACCACAAACTCTCTTTGATAAATTTACGGCTAAACCAGTTAGCAGAAACAAGAAGAGTTAAATTAACCACCGAGTTAAAAATTCCAACTGCTGAAGCAAAGCTATAATCCATATCTTCAAGACCTCTTCTATAAACATAAGTTGAGATAATATCTGCAGTGTCGTAGATTAAAGGATTATATAGTAACATTACCTGTTCAAACCCCTGTGTAAGCATACGGCCAATTCTAAGTATTAATTGAATGGTTATGATAGGTACTAATGCCGGAAATGTTACATGAACAATTTTCTTAAATCTTCCGGCTCCATCGATTGTAGCAGCTTCATACAGATTTGGATCTATTCCTGATAAAGTTGCAATATAAATTATGCTTGCCCAACCCAAAGTCTTCCATATAGTGGTTGACACAAAGATTGTCCTGAAATACTCTTTTTTAGATAGTAAATTAACTTCTTCCATACCAAAAAAGGTTAAAAACTGGGTTATCATACCATCTGATTTTACAAAAGTGATAACCATACCACAAACCACTACCATTGAAATGAAATGAGGCATATAACTTATTGTCTGAGTAAACTTTTTAAACGAATTATGTGACACTTCATTAAGCATTAGTGCAAGTATAATTGGTGCCGGAAAGCCAAATATTAAGTTCAGAAAATTCAAGAGTACGGTATTTATTATTACCCTTGGAGCATATATACCTGTTAGAAAATCTTCAAAATGTTTAAATCCTACCCAATCACTATCAAAAAACCCTTTAGCTGGTTTAAAATTTTGGAAAGCAACTGCCGCTCCTCCCATGGGAATATAATGAAAGATAATGTAATAAAGTAATACAGGAATTAACATTAGATATATGTACTTATATTTGGATATATCAAACGCTAATGCAGCGAAGTAACCTTTATTTGGATTTTTAAGTCCTTTCACACCAACAACTCCTTTACCTTAAACGTTTAATATCTTCTAAATACCACTTTGGCTTCGATTGTAACTCTATCCCATTATATTGGTCGTGAATACTCTTTGCATCATGTAAATTATATACAAATCCCTCTTCGTGAAAGATACCGTTAAATGTACCATTCAACCTTTGCGGTTTTAAGTATGCGGGTTTTAACATTAATGACCAAAAGAAGTTCCCTATATCGTAATTTTTTATTATATGTGCTAGAGACCTTAGCTTTGGAAGCTTTTCTTCTTCTGTGATTTGTTCATTATTCCAGCCCTTACCACTCGGTCTCACCCTTTGCCACTCTGTGATCCATACCGGTTTGTCAATGATTTTCTGTATCCTGGAAGCCTCTATTAATAAACTTTCTAACATTTCTTCTGATTGAGGAAAGTTCTCATGGAATTGTAAAATATCCAAACCGGCCTCAATAAAAAAGAGATTATGAGACAGATTAATACACCCTATTGTTAGTGGTATGTTTTTTTTACGTTTTGATGCTGCCTTTAACATTTCATAAGCAAAATCCATATTTTCAGTTTCTCCTTTAACGTGAGGCTCATTGATAATCTCTATGGCAAGCAGCTTTTTATCTTCTCCAAAATGATTCATAAACCACTCAATATATTTTTTTGGTTTTGTCCATTGCTCCTTGTCCTGAGCTACATTAATTGGAGGCGACCTTAATGCAATAGCTGTCATAGGATTTCTATCCAACCAAATTTCTTTACCTCCCTCTCTTCCACAATTTTCAAATAAAGAAGGCATAACACGTATTTTATATTGACTACATATGTCCAAAAACATATTAAATTTTTTTCTAAGTTCTTCTGGTTGTTCCAACCAGTATTCATAGCTTAACCATATTCTTATTGCATTTAAATCGAGAGAATGTGCATATCTCATGTCCCTAATTGTTTCTTTTTCATTCATATCATTCCACATTTGATATGCATTGTATGCTCTTGAAGGTATATAAACAGCACCTTTTACATTATAATAGCTGTCACTTACTTTTTTCATTATACGACCATTCCCTTCATGATGTATCCTAAGAAACAAAATTATATTTGCCCTCTTCCCAAGTTAACTAAAAATGACTCAAATCAGTCGGCTTAAGTCTATCTCATCTGCATAAAAAAAACAATATGTGTTTTTATGCAGACGAACTTTTCTAAAGCAAGGCTATTTTACACATTATTTCTTTTTTGTTTTTCATACCTTTTTATAGTACGATACTGATTTGGAGTTACATTTTCAATTGTCTTAAACTTCCTAATAAAATTTGCAACATCAACATAACCTACTTTGGAAACGATATCTTTAACCTTTTCATCTGTATCACGCAGAAGCCTCTTCGCTTCTTCCAGCCGGAGAGTAGTAATATATTGGTTAAAGGTATGTCCTGTCTCTTCCCTTACTATTCTGCCAAGATAAGAAGCAGATATGTTAAATTGATTTGCTACCATTTCCATCGAAATCTTGAATTGACAATAGTATGTGTTTATATATTCAATAATACCTTTTTTAAGTTTTTTATACTTTTCTTCCTTAGTCCGCTTTATACCCTCGCATATAAAATTAGATAGTTCAATCATTTTATTCTTAAAGTCTTCAATCGAATTAACAACTGCCGATTCTTTCAGTGTCTCATTTACATCAAGCTTAACATTCTGTTGATGCGCTAATCTGACTATCTGATTAATCGTTTCAAAAAAGATATATCGAATGATAATAAAAGAACGAGCTTGAACTCTTATCCTCTCTATAAATTCATCCAATGCAGTTAAAGCAACATCACTGTTACCATGACGAATACTTTGAATAAAAAGAGCCTGTTCTTTTGAAGGGTATTGATAACTCTCTTCACTATGTATAATAGTTGTATCATAAGTATATATCTTTTGCGTATCATTAATATCCCTGAATTGCAGTGCTGTTTTCGCTTCAAGAAAAGAAGTATTGCATTTCACAATATCTCCATATGGCGTTCCTATACCGATAACAAGCTGTGCTTCAAAGGTAGAGGCTATCATATCCATAATTTTGTTTGAGCAGCTAATAACATCCGGCTGCTTATCTTCTGTGTTAATAATAACACCAACCATATTCTTTTCATTAGTTAACTCAATGCCATAGGCGAGAGTAGATTCAAAAGGAATTTCTTCCACAATTCTACATATTTCGCCTATATTAAAATTGAAACCAGATAAGGATATAATCATTACAAAATATTGCGAGTAATGAAACTGGATGTTTGCACACTGTAAATAGTAGTGAATATCTTCTGTTTTGCCACCATCCTGTATTAACCGTTGTAAGCATTGTTCCTTTATGATAGGACGCTGTTTCTCAATTTGATATAATAATACTTTATTACTACCTAACAGTTTTTTATAGGTGTTACTGATTATTTCAAATTCATTTTGTTTTTTATCCATTGAAGAAGCACCTGCCATCAATCTTAAAATATGATTAACAGGACGATAATTATATGTAGCAAGTAATAACGCCAATATAATACCCGTTGACATCAAAGTAAAAATAAAACTATAAAAAAACAGCTTTGCTTTAGTAATTTGTTGATAAAAACGGTTGTATGTCATAAGTACGCAATAGGTGAGCCCACTATCTTCTGAAATGGTCCTTATGGCAATATATTTTTGACCGCCTATAGACATATTATTTATTCCCGTACCCTTTAATTTTGTCAGTTTATTATTTATTTCTTCAATGTTTTCAAACTTCAAATCAGAATTAAAACCTTGATGATATGCAAGGCTAAGATATGTATCATATATAAAAAAATCTCCGGTTAAGCTTCCCATATAATCTTCAAAGATTTTAGCCATCTGTGAATTGTTTAAAACAAAAACCATTGAAGCAATTGGAATAATTTCATTATATGGTAAAGGATACAAAAAACAAATAGATAACTCTTCTGTTCTGTAGGGGACAAGATGTTTATTACTAAAAAGCTGAAAACTGGTAGATTTATTTAAACGATTAAAAAATCTAACCATTGTCATATCATACTCATTACTGATGCTGTTTTCAAAGGTGCTGTATGATATGGGTCCATCCGCCATATATACAATGTTCTCTCCATGTCGATATAATAATATTCCAGGATTCTGTAATAGGGTTTCTTCATAATGCTCTATTATAGAGGTTCTCTCATTAACGTCAGTAACATCTTTATTAAACAATTCATGAATATTATATTTTGAGCTAGTATTCAAAGCAACACTTGAAAAATCCTTAATAATATAATCCATTCTGGATTTTAACTGTACAAGAGAAGTTATACTGGCCTCATTCGTTTTCTGCTTTAAATTGGCAACATTCGTAGTATAAAGCAAAAAACTCATTATTGAAATGGGTATCATGGCAACTAAAAAAAAGGATAGAAAGTATCTGTAGAGAATCGGAATATTCTTGATCTTTAACATACATAACCTCTCCCATCTGTGGCAATAGTGTCAAAAGATAAACGTTCAATCTCCTTCTACATTCTTAAATATATTTTGCTTACTCAACTTCTGCACATTAAAAATGTGCTGTGAAGCTTGAAAAATCAATAGTTTCAGGTAATAAAAAATGTAAGAATCATCACTTTTATGATATAGATAGAAGTGCTTAAACGCTAAAATAAAACATAAAAGGAGATCTTGCACTACTATGATATCACAAAAAGACCAAGAACAAAAGCAATTATCGACACGGCAAACGCATGAAATATATACCTATCTAGGAATCCATTAAGGAGTTTTAAAAAATATGCCATTTCAGCATATAATATTTGATAGGTATTATGTCATCTGTCCCCTGAAATTGCATAGAAAAGGTGATAGACGAGTTTCAGGGCTTACTAAGGTTCTCCTCACTGCAAAAGGTAATTATTTATTCTAACTCATACTGGTTTGTATTTGTTTTTTCTACAAATATAATACCACTCTTTTGAGCTACCCTTCACCATGTCCTGCCAGTTCGGCAATTTCTGCTATCCTGGCATCCAATTCCGTACCAAGCCCTTCTATATCTGATCCCAGAAAACCCCGGATCAGCATTGAAATTGCTTCCCTTTCCTCCATACCCCGTGATTGCAGATATTCTACCTGTTCCGGTGCTATTTTTCCTATGCTGGCCTCGTGGCTTAACCGGGCATCCGGATGATGAGCCTTTATTCCAGGGATTGATTCAATAAAACCGCCTTTTCCCTCATTTAACAGCATGCCTGCACAATCTACATGGGCTTTGCAGCTTGCGTTTCCAATAAGCATTCCTTTTTGGTGCATTTTCCCACCTGTGCACACTCCCCTGTGAGCCAGTTCAGCAGTTGCACCATCTGCATTCAGGTAAACATCTCCGCCTATGTCAATGGTTGAGCCGGGTGAACCAAGAATGATAGTCAGATACTTTGCAGAAGCTCCCTTTCCGTTGAGCCAGGTTTGGGGATTGCTGATTATTTGCCCGGCCGGCCGCAGGGAAATATAGTTGCTTTCATATCTGCCTCCGGCTTCTACGATTGTCCCTGCCCGTGGATACACAACAACATCAGATCCCCAGCCATGAACCATTGTGCTTGTCAGCCTGGCATTTTTGCCGATGTATTGCTCCTCCACTGCTGTATGCAGGCCGGACTTGATATCATGTTGGGTGACGCAGCCTGTAATTAGCTGCAGCTCGGAATCGTCTTCCAAAATCACAACATTATGCACCATTTGTGTAATATTTTCACTGGCCATATAAAAAGCCGCTTGACAGGGAAGAGTCACCCTGGCTCCTTTTTGAACACGGATAAAATAGCCATGAGGTTCTTTTTGTCCTGCACACCTTTTTGTAGCTTCGTCCAGTTCAGCCGGAACCGCCTTAAAATAATATTTATCCCCCAGCCACTCATATTTCTTCAAGGCAGCAGCAATTGGAAGCAATTCAAGTCCCTTGGATTCACTCTGTGCACAAAGTGTATAAGTATTGCGCAAGATCATCGTTCCCGAACGTTCATGTCCTCTCACGTGCACCCCGACTCCCGCCAGCGAATCCGCGTCGGATTGTTTTATCTGAGCCATGGAAGTTACCTCAGGAGCATACATCCCATATTCAGTACGGCAAAAATCCATATCAGGAATTTTCTCACTTTTGTTGCGTTCCATATTTGAAGATTTCATCTTGCTACCCTCCTCATACATCGGGCACATGCTTCATACCCACACTTATTAATTGTATCCAGTATAACGTGCGGATTTCCCGAACATCCTATCTGTCCTTCCAGCATTACATGTGCTTTATCGGCCTGTATATAATTTAATATGCTCCCGTTATGTGTAATCATCAATCCTGCTTTTTTGTTAATCCGGCGGCATGAATCTCTGGAAAATATCATGTTAATCAAATTTCCCACAAGTTTCAGCGATTCCAAGTCCACACCTGAATCAGGCTCATCCATCATGCTGAATTTAGGCTGCATAGCCAGAAGCTGCAAAAGCTCTGCACGCTTGATTTCACCTCCGGACAATCCCTCGTTGATATCCCTGTCCAAAAATTTTTCCATAGCGGCAGCCTTGACCATTAAGGCAAATTCATCAGACTGCTGAAATTTTTTGTCAACTATATAATAGAGGATATGCTTCAATTTAACTCCTTGAATAGTGGGCGGGCGCTGCTCCGCTATTCCGATCCCCAGTTTTGCTCTTTCCGTAATATCAAGACCGGTTATATCCTTGCCTTCAAAAAAGATTTGCCCACTGGTAACCTTATACCTGGCAAATCCCATTATAACCATCATCAACGATGTTTTACCGCTCCCATTCAGTCCCAGAAGAGCATGAACCTCACCTTCCGGTATAGCCAGGTTTAAATTGCGCAAAATTTCCTTACCATCAACCTGAACACAAAGTTCCCTGATTTCCAAACTATTTGTATTTTTCTTCATAATAATAATCCTTTTCTAAAATACGGGCTCTGATACTTTCATAAGCCAGATACTCCAAAATCTTTTACTCCTTTCCCAAAATAATAAAAAATAATTTAATGATAACAATTATCATTATCATAATATAATTCTACCACAATCATCTCTACTTGTAAAAATTATTACATTATTTTTTTGTCAAAAGTTATCCAAGCATTCTTACTATTTTTAACCATTATTGTGCTTGACGAAAAGGTAATTATAGGGTATATATTTTGCCACATTTTAGTATGGAAAAACAAATGTTATACAATGTAGCTGATGGTTGATGCCGGGAAATACTCATTAATCAACCCAATGAAGTATTCCTTTGCATGACAGTGAATCTCTTCTTTGTAGCAGTATTTGCCGCGGCCTTTGGGGCGCATGATATCCCTGTTGAATACATTCGTTACATTCGGCATGGCAGCGGCGTTCATTTTCTCATTTGCCAGGCCATATGTCATAAAAATCAATTCAAAAAACAGCTTATCTTTCATTTCCGGATGCAAATAATCGGTCAAAAATATAAAGAGCTCACGATAGAGCTTTTGCCAATTGTCTATAAGGATTATAGGCGCCAAGTTTATTCCAATGGTATAGCCTGCCTCATACATTTTATTTGCTGCACCAATACGCTCTTTAAGATTTGATGTGCCAATTTCAACCCTCTTAATAATTTCCTGGGGATTTACACTGATTCGCATTTGTACCCTTCCTCTATGCTTTGCATCCAGAATACTTTCCACCATGGAAAACTTGGTTGCAAATGTCACTCTTACATTATTAATTAGGCTCAGGTTTTCTATGGCCCATCTCAAATTGCCTGTCAATGTATTTTCCAGAACCATGTCACTGTTGCTTCCAATTTCATAAAACTTCTCTTCCCCTATTTTCTCCGCCTTTTTTTTTATGGCTTGAACCATTTCATCCCTGTTGACAAACAAACGGAGGTAAGAGCCCTTAAAAAAGGTACAAACCAGGTAGCAATAGGTGCACATGGCGCTGCACCCCGAAGATGTAAAGGGTACGATAAAATCAGCAGAGCGATTATTTGGTGTTAGCTTAAGGGATTTTCTCACACCAAGTACAATATACTTTTTTATAGCAGTGAAATTCTCATCGGGAGCCTGTTTTACAAATGCAACATCATGATGGCTTTTAATTTTCTGCATGGGAATATTTTCAGACTTAAATTTATTGAACATTTCATGTCCGAATTTGTATTCAAATATGCCTTCTTCATATAAAACTCTCTCAGGAACAAATTTCCTCAATATAAATCACCAATATTATCTTTTAACGTTTTCTTATTTCTATACTGAAATGCTTAAATTTCCATACTGTATTTTGGAACGGTGTCAAAGGTTTGTTCTTTTTGCACCTTTAACCTGTAAATAATTCTATATCGCCTCTACGGTTTTTTTTATTTTTATATTTTTCAATCAATCCCGAAGCTAGTGCTGTTATTGGTATGGTAAATACGATTCCTATGCTTCCTGTAATTGCCCTCAATACCTCCGAAGCAAAAAAGTCCCAGTTGATAATATGGCTCAAGGGCGTTTTATGGGCCATCAGCAGCAGCATAAGGTGAAAAGAACCTCCGGCATATGCAAGAATCAATGTGTTTGCCATGGTTGCCATAGTATCTTTTCCCACATTCATTCCCGCCCGGATCAATTCAGCAGTTTTTATTCCGGGGCTGTTTACTTTGATTTCATGCATTGCCGAAGCTATAGACATGCCTACATCCATTGTTGCACCCATGGTGCCGATAATTATGCCTGAAAAAAGCAGTCCCCTGAAGTCAAAACGTATATTTTGAGGTATATATAAAAGCAGTTGTGACTCTTCATCTCCAAATCCGGTAAGCTTTGCAAGAGAGCCTACAAGCAGTGCTATAAGGCCTGCAGCAACGACTCCGCCCGTTGTTCCCAGTATGGCCGAAAAAGTCTTCCTGTTGAATCCTCCTATAATAAGCAGTGTTATGCAAATAATCGCCACACATACGGCTACAGATATTGTTACCGGGTCCCAGCCGTTAAGTATTGCAGGAATAAGCAGTTTAAATACGGCAATCACCGTAAGTGCAAGTGATATAACGGCTTTTAATCCTTTCATCCTGCCTATCAAAAGCAATATGATTACAAAGCCCGCTAAAAGGTATAAAAGGTATTTGTCCCTTGCTATTTCAGCCACATATGCTTTCAATACCTCTCCGGACTCATCTTCCTCAAGGTACAGCAGAACTTCGTCACCCTCGTTCAACTTATTGAACCTGTATTCTTCACTAAAGGCAAAATTAAGAAAGTATTCTGCTTCAACTATCTCACCCTTATGGGGTCCCTTAGTAATATAAGCTTCGACTATCTGCATACTGGATTTAAGGCTTCCGCCGGAGTATAAGGATTCATCATTTACTTCTTTCAAGGTTCTAAGTACCTTTGCCCTGGAATATTGTATCTCATCATCATTCTCTGCATTGGAAGCTTGTTCCGCTTCTTCAAATGTTTCACCATATTCCTCTTGGCGTACTGTGTAATTATCCCCGGATTTATCCTCCTCGCCGTAAACCGTTATTGTAGTAAAAGCAGCATATGAGCTTAGCATAAACACAAGCAAAGCAGCTATTTTAAAATTTCTGTACACTTTTGTTAACCTCCGTTTTTAATTATACACAAGTTAATATATAAGTCAAATGAAGTGTAAAAGCAATTTGTTCATAAGGCAAAAATATTGCGGTTTGAAAATAAATGTTAAATTTATTTCAAAATTTTGTGTTATTAGTGTATAATATTATTATACCATGCCGGAATAAAAAATTTGTATTAAGCATTTTTTATTGTATTAATTTCATTTAAAGAGCATGCTAAAATGTATTTTATTATTAATGCTGCTATTTTGCAAAGTCTTTTATAAACAATAAAAAAAAATGCTTGTATTATATTCCGGTATTTTAAAAGAGGAGTTATATTTTATGGAGACAAAAAAATTAACACAATCCATTGAGGATTATTTGGAAATCATATATAATTACGCTTTAGACAGACAGGGAATGCGCATTACCACTCTTTCGGAAAAAATGGGCGTAGCCAAGCCCAGTGCTCATAACGCGGTAACAAAACTGCGGGAATTGGGTTTAGTAACCCAGGAAACCTACGGTTTGATTCACCTTACGGACAAGGGCAAGAAAAAAGGAGAGAAGCTTGCAAAAAAACATAATGTTTTATACAAATTTCTGACTACGGTACTTGGCATATCCGCCCAAACCGCTGAAAATGACGCATGCAAAATTGAGCATGTTATCAGCGAAGAAACTCTTCAAGGCGTAAACACTTATTTGAATGCATTTATTAAAAAGAATAAAAATAAATAATACTTGATTCCCGTCTGTTTTTAATTAATTATAATTAAAGCCTTCATCCGATATATTGGCTATAATCTGGCTTCTCAACTTTAAATAATTCTCATTTTTTATATTCCGATTTTTATAGCTTATGGTCACATCCCACTGTTTTTTAACAATTGGGGGACAATCCGACAATAGATGTATGCTGTTCGAAAGTATAAGCGCTTCGTCTACGTCATGGGTAACCAGCAAAATGGTTTTTTCCGTTCTTTCCCACATATCCTTTAAGAATTCGAACAATTTCAGCTTTAGTTTATAATCAAGGCCTTTAAACGGTTCATCCATTAAAAGGGTCGTCGCCGGATGAATAAAAGCTCTTGCGAGAGCCACCCTCTGACGCATACCGCCACTTAGCTGGTCAGGAAAATAGTTTTCAAATTCAGTTAATTGAACGGTTTTCAAAAAACTGTCAATACCTGTATTTTCCCTGGGAGCCTTGGACAGAATTCTTGTATTATGTACTATGAATTCCAGGTTTTCACGGACAGTTGCCCAGGGCAGCAACCTGTCCTCCTGAAAAACATAGGCTATGTCATCATTAATGCCCGAAACAGTGCCGCTGTCACAATCCGCCAGGCCCGCTAAAATATCCAACAAAGTCGTCTTGCCGCATCCTGAAGGCCCCAGCAGACAACTAATCTTTCCGCGGGGTATATTTACAGAAAAATCTTTAAACACCACTTTTTCGCCATAGCTTTTACTGATGCTGCTAATGTAAATCATTCAATCTCCCATTTCTCATATACCGTTTCCCCAAAGCGCGAATCCCCAAATTTAATATCCATTCAAATATAAGGCTCATAATTATTACAAAGCCTGTCCAGGCATATAAGATTGTTGTATCCAGGTATATTTTTGCATTAATCAAACGTGTCCCAATCCCAAATTCCGGATTGCTTAAAACCTCTGCCGCAACCGTAACCTTCCATGTCAGTCCGAAGGCAATTTTCAGAGCGGAAGACACAAAAGGAATCATGGAAGGTATATAAATTTTTTTAATTACAAGCCAGCGGTTTACTTTAAAAACCCTGGCCATTTCAAGCAATTTGTTATCAACCTGCCTGATACCGTCTACAACTGATGTCCATAATATGGGAAAAGACATAAGAAAACCGATAAAAACCGGTATCAGGTTAGTTGTAAACAAGAAAACAGCAATGAGAATAAAAGACACGACAGGAGTCGATTTAACAATAACTACAACCGGATGCAAAACAGCATGGACGGTTTTGTTAAATGCACTTGCAAATCCGAATATGAAACCTGTAATTATTGACAGCAGCAGTCCCATAATAACTTTCATAACAGTACCTAATGATATAATCCAAAATGAAGGCTGTGTTACAAGTATAGCCATTTCCTTAAATGTTTTAAGAGGTGACGGCAAGTATAAATCCCGGTTAACGGCCATTGCTGTGAAATGCCATATTCCTGTAAGCAAAATCCCGGCAAAAAGATTACGCCATATATTTTTTATCAAGCTATTCTTCAAAATAAAAATCTTCTCCAGGCATCTTGCCCCCTATTGATTTCGGATTATATTCAAAAAGTATTTCAAAGTATTTATTAAGAGAATTTCTTGATTCATTTACGTTTTGATAAACAATATTGCAATGCGGCAATGCTTTTATTGCAATCTGTGCCTTAGGCAATATTCCATAGGACTCTATCAAATTACTTGCTTCATTTTGGTTGTTGTTAACCCACTGCACCGATTCTTTATACTCCTCTAAGAACTTTGAAACAACTTTCCTATTTTTCCCTGCAAATTCACTATTTACAATAATGCACCCAACAGTTAGCTCCAATTCGGTTGCTGCTTTCCAGGCATCATTGATATCCAGTGCTATTCTTGCTTCATCATTCTTCATTAAAGCATTAGTAACATGGGGCTGGGGCAGCATTGCCAATGGTACGTCTCCTGAGGCAACAACAGCAGCCAGCTCTACGTGCCGCAGTGAAAATTCAAGCTCTACGTCTTCTCCCGGCTTTAATCCATGAGATTCCAAAACATATTTAAGAACATATTCAGGGGTTGCGCCCTTTCCCGTTGCCCATACTTTTTTACCCCTTAAATCCTCAAAGCTCTGAATTTTATTACCTGTCTCCACTATGTACAAAACACCCAGAGTGTTAACAGCTGCCATTTGAATTTTTCCTCCGGTTTTATTGTACAAAACAGCTGCAAGGTTGGTGGGCAAACATGCCATTTCTACTTCGCCGCTTACCACTTTTCCTACAATATCGTCAGGAACCCCCAGGATCAAAAATTCAGCTTTCAAGTCAGACTCTCCATTATCTACTTTATCCATCAGACGAACCATCCCCATTCCGGTAGGACCTTTTAACGTGGCAACCTGGAATGCAGTTTCGCCATCCTTATCACATCCTGTGTACATTATTATAACAACACACAATGCTGCGCAAAATGCCGCAAAACGCCATATATATTTTTTCATTTTAACCTCTCCTTATTAATAGTATATCACACCGTGGATTCTCCTGTAAACTAAACCGGGACAATGAACATATTGTGCTGCTGCGGTTTTTTAACGGGAGCATACCAAATTTAGCATGCTACCCGTTTGAAACTTACTAATGCGCAGTTTGCTTGTCAATTTTCCAACAGGATAACAAGCATTACAGCTTATGCCGGCTATCTCCGTTCTACTCTTCGAAACCGGCCTTCAGGCTTTAATTTCAAATCGTCGCCTTAAGCCGCCTAAGCTTTTTCACTTTTCAACTTTATTACTCCGGTACCGACAGCGAATTCACTTTTTTCTTTTTTTCTGAGAATAGCAAACTCTTTTTTAATCAATATAAATACCCATAAGGTTATAACTACATCAATTAAGAAAATTCCATAGTATACCCATTGTATACCGAACATTCCAGGTAATATAAGCATTACAGGGACATAAAATATCAACTGGCGCGCCACTCCTATTAATGCCGCCGGCTTTGATTTATTGATAGCCGGATAAAATGTCATCATCATAAATATTATGGGTAAAATTGGCAAAAGCGCCATGTGTACTCTAAAATATAATAAGCTTGCCGTATCAAACACCGTATCAACTAACATCAGACCCATTACAGATTCGGGTATGAGCATTACGATCAACCAAAACGGCAGTATCAGCAAAGTACTGGCTACGGCAAATATTTTAAAGCTTCTAATTACACGCTCATTACTTTTTGCACCGTAATTAATGCCAATAACAGGCTGCAATGCTCTCATAAGACCAAATACAGGCGTTAATAACAGCATAAATATCCTGAATATAACTCCGTAAAGAGCCAAATCATAGGTAGTTCCATATCTGGATAATGCATTAAAGACTACAATGGCCTGGACCAGTGACATGACAGTCATAATTAAAGACGGCATTCCCATCGAAATAATATCCTTAACAATCTTTCTGTCCCTGAAAAATTTAAAGGGATGTGCTTCAAAGGATGCTTTTCCTTTTGAAAAATAAAAAAGCCCCGAAACAGTGTAAACAAACATTCCAAGATTAGTTCCCCAGGCTGCTCCCTCAACTCCCATACCCATTACTACTATTAAAAAATAATTTGCTATAATATTTACAACAAGGCCAATCCCCATTATAATCGCGGCTGATTTCATCTTACCTTCTGCACGGACTATCATATTTCCTGCAAGACCATAAATCCAGAATAATGAACCAATTACAGTTATTCGAAAATATGTGCTCCCTATTTCCAGTATATCACCGGTGCCGCCCATGGCTTTTACCAGAGTTTTTGCAAATAATAAAGCAACTATTACGTATACAATAGTAACAA
The DNA here is from genome assembly GCA_028280575.1 of Clostridia bacterium. Taxonomy (GTDB): domain Bacteria; phylum Bacillota; class Clostridia; order Acetivibrionales; family STF1-152; genus JANQLN01. The sequence goes on along the minus strand of JANQLN010000107.1, from coordinate 9,214 downwards.
TAACAGAGAGGTAATTTACATTACCCAATATTCTTTTCTGGATATTCTTATCATTTGCCCCTAATGCAATGCTAAGCGCGGATCCTGCACCAACACCGATTAAAGAGCCTACTCCAAGAGTTATTTGAGATAATGGATAGGCTATAGTAACTCCTGCCAACGCTGTTTTTCCAACAAACCCTCCTACAAAAATCGCATCAAACACAGTGTTAAGCCCGTAAAGTACCATAGCCACCACGGCAGGCCATGAAATTCTGTACATCACTTTCCATAAATTTTGAGAAAGAATCATTTGCTTTTGCCTGTCTTTTTCATTAGTTAATTCCATAATTACCACTCCCTTGCAATACTTAATTTGTTTTTTCCTTAAAAGTCCGCTTTTAACCTGCTAAACCTCCATCTGTCAATCAGGTATGTTTTCTTTAAACATTTTACCTTCTTGTGTAAACAAATAGTTAGTTTGAGCTAACTTTATTAGTTTAACATATAAGATAAGTTGCTTCTAACGCAAACAGGGCAAAAGGGTTCCAATTAGGGATTTATTTTAAGTTGGGAAAAAATCTGCATACAAAGGTTCTTTCTTATTTTTGAAAGGATTTTATCTCCTTGGTTTCCTTCCACTCTGCTAACTCTTCCGGCGGCCATCCGCTGGCTGTTTTTCCGCCTCTTTTAAAACGGGCATCACACTTATTGCCACCATTTCCGATAGTTTGAGTGCGTGTAAAACCAATTCCTAAAGCCTGAAACATTGGATAATCACCCAGGCATACATACTGTAAATATTTTTCGGCAGCTTGTTCCTGGTAGAGCTTATGGATAGCGCACTCAATATAGTCCATGCCAAAATCAAAGCTCTCACCATCACCTTCAACAAACTCAGTAACAAAATCACCGGAATGTTCACGTAAAGCAGATTTTTCCGCTTCTTTTTTCGCCTTTTTTAAAGAAGAACCTGCAAACACCATTTTATTGATTAACCAGCGCAAAAAGCGGGGTTTAGCTTGAAAATACAGATCAAATGTTTGGTATACAATCTTGCCTATTTCACTTGTAGTTAATCCTTCCCTTTCCAAAGGCCTGATTACCGCCAGTATTATTGCTCCCCCGACGAGATTCATGGTAGCCTTGTTTTTATGTCCGCCAATATAAGGCAATTGTGGGAGCAGGCTTGTATATTCTGCCTTGCCCTCTTCGTACAGCTTATCTATTTTAGCTGGATCAAAATGCTGTTTTAAAGCCTGCTTCGTACATTTGAACATCTTGTCAAAGTCCTTCATCATTTTAGCTTTTATCTCTAAATAATAATTTTTGTTATTATCTTTTTTCACTTTCATTACCTCCCGGAATAACTTTTAAATGCCTTTTTAAAAGTACCGCTTTTTAGACTATCTAAGGCTAATTATATCAGCAAAAACTATTATTTTCAATAATGATATTCATTATCGCTATTGAGAAAGAACCAATTATATAAGGATTTTACATCCTTGCTGATAAATGTTTGGATGACTTGGATTGGGAAAGCAGGGAAGCGTTTAAATAAACTTAATTTGCCCTTATCAATTATCGGATTTATTTAAAACTTTTAATGGTATGTTCCCTTCCTTCCGGCGTAAGCTTCAGATAGCCTTTACTTAGAACAACATACCTGCTGCTGACCACCTTTTTAAGTATTTTTTCTAAAAATCTCTTATCCCAATGTAAATGCTGATTTATAGAATTTATATTGGACTCCTCTTCTTCCATATTTGTGTCTTCATGGTTATACAGATGAAAGAGGAGAGAATTCACCCCATAATCTATGCGCTGAACACGCCTTGTGTAAATCATGGTGACCATACCCCTTTTGGGGGCAAAGATAAAAATGGCTAAGAAAGTAATACCTGTAAAAGCTGCGATCGAACCGGCAATAGATACATCAAAAAAAACTGATATTTGATAGCCAATGATCGCATTAATAAGCCCTATTAATATACTGAATATTAACATATTCCTTAGTTTATCGGTTAGCATATAAGCTGAGACAGGCGGTCCGACCATAAAGGCAATGACCAGGATAGATCCAACCGCTTCAAAAGCACCTACCGCAGTTATTGAAACTAACCCCATCAGGGAATAATGGATTAATATGGGGGAAAAGCCTAAAACAGATGCTAATAAAGCATCAAATGTTACCAGCTTCAGCTCTTTATAGAAAAGAGCTACATACAACAGGTCTATCAACAAAATAGTACCCATTATATATATTGCTCTTGCACCGATATCCCTTCCAAAGACAATAAAGCGGTCAAAGGGAACAAAGGCCAATTCCCCCAGCAGCACAGAATCTACATCCAGATGCACATTGGCCGCATACCTGCTAATAAGGATAATTGCAATACTAAATAAAAAGGGAAAGACTATCCCAATGGCACTGTCCTCTGCCATTAGCTTTGTTCTTTGCAGAAGCTCCGTCAGGTAAACGGTTAAAAGTCCTATTATTGCAGCACCAATGATCAAAAAAGGTGAATTTAAGCTTTCTGTGAAAAAAAATGCCATTACAATACCCAATAGAATGGTATGGGCAATAGCATCTGTCATCATGGCCATTTTCCTCAGAACAAGAAAAACACCTAATAATGCACAGGCAGATGAAACTATAACTGCGGTAATTGCAATTTCCAGTTGGGGGGTCATAGGCTTTCACCCCCGTTCTCAACCACTATCCTCTTTGCTTGCTCAATCCCGGCGTCGGTAATCGCCCAGGTGTCAAAGTAATCACCTCGGACATACCCTTTAGCAGCCAGCGAATGTAAACTTTTTACCATATTCTTTTCGGCTTTAAACTCCACAATTTCAATAGGAGTGAGCATTGCTACTTGGTGAGCATGATAAATATCATCATGATTCAATGCTAATTGATAGAGATTGACTAAAATTCTATCTTCATTAATCTCTCGGCTATTTCTTCTCATTTTAAGATACCTCCAGAGAATACCCCTGTTTGGGGCCAAAAACAGCGAAAAAAACACAATCAAACTTATTACAACAACTATGGCAGGCCCGGTAGGCATGTTAGCCGCTAATGAACTGGCTGCGGTTCCCAGCACACCGGAAATAATTCCAAAAACAGAGGCCAGGATTACCATCACAGATAATTTATCTGTCCATTGTCTGGCCGCAACCCCTGGGGCAATAAGCAGTGCACTCATTAAAATAACACCTACCGACTGTAATCCAATGATGATTGCAACAACGGTAATCCCGGACAAAATAATATTTATTTTCCTGTCTGAAAAACCTATGCTTTGAGCAAACTCAGGATCAAAAGAAAAAATTTTGAGCTCCTTCCAGAGCAAGCCGACTATTAGCAAGATAATAGACCCTAAAACAATCATGGTGTAAACATCCCTTTTAAGAAGTGTAGATGCCTGGCCGAATATAAAATTTTCCAGACCGGCCTGATTGGCATTGGGAATTCTCTGGATGTAGGTGAGCAGAACCAGACCTAATCCGAAAAAAGAGGAGAGGGTCAAGGCAAGGGCACTATCAAACTTTATTTTGGTATAGCGGTGGATACTGATAATAACAAATGTACCCATTAAGCCTGATATTAAAGCCCCCAACAAGAGCATCTCCGTATGCTTGACTCCTGTAATCAGAAAGACAAAGGCAATCCCCGGAAGTGCCGCATGGGATACGGCATCACCGAGAAGTCCTTGTTTTCTAAGGACGGCAAAGCTGCCCAAAACACCACTGGCAGCACCCAGCATAGCCGATCCCAAGGTAACAATTTGAAGGGTATAGTCCCCCATTAATGCTTCTATAGACATAATTTTATTGCTACTCCCCTTTTAAGCCTTAACTTATATTTCCATAAGTCAATTTTAGATTTTCAGCGGTAAATACTTCATCTACTTCTCCATACTTAATTATTTTGGTATTCAACAACGTTACCCAGTCAAAATACTCTTTTACCGTTTGCAAATCATGATGGACGGCAATTACTGTCTTTCCTTTTGATCTCAGTTCTTTAAGAATAACTATAATAGCTTTTTCAGTTTTTGCATCTACCCCTTGAAATGGTTCATCCATAAAGTAGATATCCGCATCTTGAACCAGGGCTCTTGCCAAAAATACCCTTTGTTGCTGTCCTCCGGATAATTGACTTATCTGCCGGTGTGCAAATTCTTCCATTCCTACTTTTTTAATGGCATCCATGGCCTTCTCTTTTTGCTTTCTGCCCGGTCTTTTTATCCATCCCATTTGCCCATAGGTTCCCATCAAAACAACATCAAATATACTGGTTGGAAAATCCCAGTCCACACTCCCTCTTTGAGGCACATAGCCAATATATTGTCTCTGGGATTGGTAGTCACAACCATTAAATAAAACTTTGCCTGAAATAGGTCTGATTATATTTAACATGGCTTTAATGAGAGTGGACTTCCCTGCACCATTAGGACCCACTATTGCCATTAAAATTCCCTTTGGGATTTTCAGGTCTATATCCCATAGGACAGGTTTTTTATCATAAGCTACAGTCATATCTTCAGCTTCAATTAGATATTTCTGCATATAATCAACATCCCCTTATCCAATTCCCTTTAATCTATTAATTATTTTAAAGCGTCAACAATGGTATCAATATTATGTTTAATTGTTCCTGTCAGAGTTTCCTGCTCTGTTCCAGCCGAACCGGTAGAATCGGAGAACAATTCTCCACCTATTTGTACTTGAAATCCTCTCGCTTCAACTGCTTCCTGGAGTGCCTGGATGTTTTTGACCGGTACCGAGGACTCTACAAAAATTGCCTTTATCTGTTTTTCCACAATATAGTCTGCCAGCTTGCTTACATCCTGAGTACCCGCTTCAGCAGCTGTGCTAATGCCCTGGAGTCCTCTAACCTCAAATCCGTAAGCATTGCCAAAGTAATTAAAGGCATCATGAGCAGTTACGAGAATTCTCCTTTCTGCCTCCAGCTCACGGCTCCTTGCCGTAACATATTGCTCAAGCTCTTCTAGTTTTTTCATGTAATTATCTCTGGAAGCAGTGTAATAATCCTCATTATCACTGTCTATCTTTATAAATGCATCTGCTACAACATTGGTTGCTTCCATCCACAATTTCAGATCAAACCAGATGTGGGGGTCATAAGATCCCTCATAATCTGAAGAAGCTAAAAGCTTTTTCTCATCAATGCTTTCACCAACTGCGACTACTTCTTTATCTTTATCCCGCAAATTTTTAAATATTTCTCCCATTTTCCCTTCCAAGTGCATCCCATTGTAAACGATTAAATCGGCTTCCTGCATCTTGTTCACATCCCCTGCACTTGCTTTATACAAGTGGGGATCAATTCCAGGCCCCATCAGTCCGACTGCCTTGACTTTTTCACCGCCGATTTGGGTAACTAAATCCCTCAACATGGTTGTTGTTGCCACAACATTTAGTTTCTGTCCTTCCCCTCTTTGCTCTGCTTGATTGTCATTACAAGATGCCGCTAATAATGTCAAGCTAAAGCTTAAGATTAACAATGCAATTCTATTCATAATTTTTAACTCCTTTCAATTTCATCAGCTGATAATCCCATAAATTAACTTTGCGGATTCTCTGCTTATAAAAACCTCATCCTTTCCCTTTCTCCCATTAATCAAGCCATCACATTCCAAAACCGATTGAATAACAATTTTAACTCCAATCCTGACACTTCGCCCTTCTAAGTATTTTAGCAAGGAGGGTTCATCTTCTACCTTTTTCACTGTGAAAGTATCCCCAACCCTTGCTTGTTCAAGTGTTAGATACCTTTTTTTCTGTATCTCTCCATTTTCATCCGAAATCGGGCTGCCATGAGGACAAAACTCGGGCCTGCCAAGATATTCGTAAAGCTTAGCCTCCAGCAGCTCAGATGTAGCATGCTCTAAAAGGTGTGCCTCATCATCAATTTCATGCCATTTCATCTCCAATTCGTTCACCAGAAAAAGCTCCCATAGACGGTGTACCCTAGCCATCCTGGCTCCAAATTTCTTGCCTTCAGTTGTTAATGTAACTCCTTTATATGGTATATATTTCACATAGCCACGTACCTCCATTTTCTTTATCATCTCAATGACAGATTGCTTGGAATACATAAAATCTCCGGCTATTTCCGTTATTTTAACAGCTCTATCTTCTAACTCTATTTTGGAATATATATATTTTATATAATCTTCTTCATACTTCGTCATGCTTATCCTCCAAATTTAATGTATTCCTTAAAATTTATTTAAAGTATATCTTATATTTATATTATAATATACTTAACATTTTTTACAAGTACCTTTAACTCTTGATATTCGAGATTAGACAGTAAAAACGCAATCATGCTCATTTTTTCTTAAATTATTTCCCAATACCTATTAAAACCTGTAATTTAACTGCAATCTTATTTTTATCTTGTATAACAGTTGATTATTCACGTATAATTATAAAGTTCAAACCATTGCGCATAAACATATAAAAAAAGGGATACCGTCATACAATGATAAAAGGTTTGCTGTCATGAATCGGGATTTGCATATACTGGAAAAAGACATATTTGTACAGGAAAATAATTGTAATTTGTGTTTTCCATGAATTTTTTTTGTTATAGTTATAATAAAGTGGTCCTGTGAAATTAAACAGGAATATGTTTTGAAAACAGGATGCATTAGAGCTTTTCATATCATCTTATATTTTCCGGGCGTAATTCCTTCGTATCGTTTAAAAGCCCGTATAAAGGAATTGCTGTTGTTGTATCCGACCAATCCTGCTATATCGCTTATACCCAGCCTCTGTTCTTTTAATAATTGTTTTGATTTGTTAATCCGGACCCTGTTGATATAATCGGAAAGCCCCTCTCCTGTCTGCTGTTTGAATTTTGTGGACAGATAAGGCGTGGTAAGGTTGAACTCTTCTGCAATACTGGAAACGCTTAGGCCTACATCTCCATAATGGATTTCGGCATATTGCTTGACCTCCTCGCTAAGACGGTTATCCCGGTCTTTGTCATGGGCCTTGATATACCGGCATATGTCCCATAAGACATCCATAGTATGAAACTTCATTTCCACAACAGCCTTTGAATGAAACAGACGGTCCACCGGGTTCAAGTCTTCTATAAAAGAGTTGTCTGCAATGGGACCGGTATCATACAAAGCCTTTATCATGGTGCTTACCAGATCGAACAGCAGGCACCTTGCCATCTGGACCGAAAAGCCCTCTTTTGAAAGATTGTTTTGCATGATTTCAGTCACAATGCACTTGGCATTCTCAAAATCACCCGCTTTTATAAAGTTTAGGAGCTGCTGTTCCATTTGCAGGGGGTAATCGTAAATCCTTTGAGAAAGCTTGATATCGTCATAACGGACAATCTGCCCGTCTCCCATGACCATTTTATATTCCAATGCTTCCAAAGCCTCCTGGTAAGCCTTTGAAATACTGGTCAGGCCTTGGTGGATACTGCTGATGGAGACAGTAAAATCAATATTGAATTCTTCACCGATAAATCGGTTGGCTGTGGCAGCTATCTCCAATAGCTGCTGCCGGTTGGCTTCAGGCAGGTCCTCCGATATGTTAATCAGGCAGGCCGGCAGGCCGTCGGTTTCGGTCATGAAAGCCCTGTGTCTTTTTGCGGCCAGCTCTTCCACTACATTGGCGATTATAAATTGGGCAAGCTTCATCTTATCCATAGGTTTCTCCTGGTCGTCCCCGGAGAACAGATGGCTGAAGTCCTCAATATAAAACAGCATGACAGCAAAATATTGGGAATTGAAATTTATTTCAAAGGATGAGAGTGCTTCATCGACGGGTATATTGTCACTCCATGTCCCCTTCATCAGCTTGGCAAGAAAATTGGATTTTAAAACCAGATTCTGCTGCTTAAGCTTTTGGCTGATTCTGTCTTTTTCATCAAATGTGTTCTCAAGGCATTCCCCGATAAACTGATACTCATTCAGGTTAGTTTTGCGAATAACACCGGCCCTGTATGCAATGGCATCCACAATTTTCTGAACCGGATTATAGTTTTTCTGGGTAAAGAGATAGGCCACTCCCCCTCCGGCAATAAAACACAAAAGAATACTTAATCCAATTAATTTACGGATATAATTCACCTTCTCAAAAAATATTGAAGAAGGCAGAATATAAACATATTTCCAGCCAGAAACCCGCGAGGAAATACATGAGATTAAAACCTTCTGTTGGTCAACTTCTGTGTGGATGACGCAATTGTCCGTCAATTTGGCATAGTCCAGGGGCGGCAAGGCCGATCCGGGTCTTGTAGAGGAGAGAACCCTGCTGTTTTCATCAATGACCAATAGGGTACCTGCTCTTTCATCTATCTGGCGGATGCCCTGGACGGTATTCATAAACCGGGACTTGTCCAGCAAAATCACCAGGGTAGCCCATGCATTCTTGCCGGTACCAAAGGGCAAGGACTGGACATAAGCAATTGAACTATACTGATTGCTGCTGTTTGAATATAAATCCATGGGCATATATTTTTTGGTATGATAGCTTTTTGCCAGTGTGTTCCATTGTTCATAGCTGATTTTGCTAAAATCATTGAATTTGTAGCGGGTTAATCGATACGCAAAGGAGGTATTGGGACTTAAAATGTGTTGGCTGTTGTGTAAAAAAATATAAAAATCATCAATAAATCCGTTGGCTACCTGGTATATCCGGAAATCCTTTAAAATCTGAGTAATTGCAAATCTGCTGCGGTTTTCCAGAGGGCCTTTGGCGTACATCACTCCCTGCAGCTCGGGATGCCATGCTATTTGCAGGCTCAAGCGTTCCACATCGGCCATCTTGGCATCCATAGCCTGCTGAACCTGCTTGATTAGAATCCTGCTGTTCTGATTGATTTCTTCTTCCACAGTACGTAACGATTGGGTATACACAGCTCCGCTTATTATAACCGGTATCAATAAGACGAAGAAATAGGAGACCAGCCATGAAATCAAAACCGAATGCTTGGCTTTTTTTACAGACGGAATTTTCTTCCTAATCATCTTTACAGCCCTCACAATACAGTCCTAGGAGATCCGAGCGGACTCCTAGCGTTATTTCATATTATATCACATATATCTCTTTTGTACAACCTGCCCAATCATTTGATTTTCCCCATTTTTAACATGAGAAGATTTATGTGTATAATGAAACAGTTATCATTGGGAATGAGTTTAGAAAATGTTAGTGTATATATAAGTCGTATTAC
>JANQLN010000085.1 GCA_028280575.1 Clostridia bacterium | reverse complement strand
GTATAGGTTCTTGAAAAAGGTGTAATTTGCGGCAGGGAGGCCGCAAGCCGGCATCTGAACTACGGATGGTGAATATGCCGGGTAGCCTTTTTCAAGGTTCTAGACACTTATATTTTCTTAATGATTGGACTGATAAATGGTTCATTGTACTCATAAATTTATACCTATTTTAAAAAATGGGGAATGTTCAAAATATTTTATAGAACATCTTTTATCTCTTAAAATTAATCAGTATAAATTTTTTAGAATTTTATTTAAGTATTGACAAAATAGATTAAGCAATATATGATTTACTTAAGTATAATCTAAAATAAAAATGAAAGAAGGTATTTTTATGGCTGAGTATAATTGTGTATTTTCGGAAAGAAGACCTGATAACGGTATATGCAGTGACGAACAAATCAAAAATTGTCAGGCTGATCTTCATCATCAAAAGCAATGTGACTGTGAATTTCCTGATAGAAGACCTGAGAATGGCATATGCAGTTCGGAATTAATCAAGAGATGTCATGGTGAGATGGAGGAATAAAGGTTGAAGGAGCTTGTAAATAGGTTTAAAGCCTTAGGAGACGAGACAAGATTTAAACTATTCCTCTTGTTATCCGAAAATAATATATGTGTAAAGGGTCTTGCAAAAGTCCTTAATATTTCAGAATCTGCCGTATCACAACATTTAAAGGTTCTACGTAATGCAGGCCTTATTAAAGGTGAAAAAATTGGATATTTTGTACATTATAATGTCCAGAAAAATGTGTTAAAGGAACTTCGAAATGCCATTGATGAATTGTCAAAAGACATTGTTGATTTAAAAGAACAAGAAAAAGCCCTTCAAATTAATTCTGCCGATTGTACCAGAGTCTGTCAAAAGGAAAGCAGAATCTGTGATGATAAATAATGATAGTGGCAATATTATTAATTAAATGGAAATATGCAACTTTTTTGATGGCAGAGGGATCTACAAAATGATGGGATTAATATTTTAGGGCTTAAGGATACGATTGCCGATGAATTACATAATATGTAAAAACCACGCAGTTATGATTTACCACCTTTATTGCAAGGTTATGAACGGGCTGGAAAGTCCGAATAAAGTGTGGATAAAATTGAAACTTTTTGCAATGTTTATACGTCTATAAAAGAGGGATTCACAGGAATATCCTTACAGTCCTTATTGTAGAAGGATTACTTTGTGGACACCTTAGGGCGTTATTGTGCGCTGATGCAAGATTAATATGGATTTTATATAATCCGGGGATTACCAAGGAGGCCTGGCAATGAAAAAAGTTTTAGCTGCAGTTTTTATAGTAATAACAGTTTTTAATATTTATTATCCAATATCCTATTCAAATTCACCACCGCTTGTTATGAAAGGGGATACCGCATTTCCCATAAGTCATGACCATATCAAGCTTGAAAGTGAAATAATAAATATCTACTTTAAAAGCCGTGAGATTGATGACTGGAGAATTGGGCATGAAGTTGAAGTATTATTCAACTTTCACAATCAAGGTCCGGATACAGAACTGGATATAGGTTTTCCGAATACTGCAAACTATGGTGAGAAACTCAGGGATTTTCAGGCAATGGACTATCCTTCCATGGAGCCTTACAAAACAGAAATTAAAAGCGGGGGTACACTGCCGGAGCATGATATGTATATGTACACCTCCATGTACTCATGGAAGATGCATTTTAAGGAAAACGAAAAAAAGTCATTATATGTCAAGTATTGGTTTGAAGGTAGTACCAGGGATTCAACTGCCGATTATATTCTTATTACAGGAGCATTATGGAAAGACCGTATTGACAAAATAGACGTATATGTACATTTTCCGGAACCGGCAGCTTACCCGAGTATTTTTGGGTCACCTAAAAATTACTACTATAATGGAGAAGGTATAGAATGGCACTTTGAGGACATTGAACCTGACTTTAACCTGTTTGTCAACCATGTTGAATATCCTCCGTCGTTTGAACTTGAGGATGAATACTACCGGCCCAGATGGACAGATCCGGATGATTATTACATATGGGATGACCACTTTTACTGGATTGATACTTTCCCGTATGAGTACGAAATGGCCAATATACCACTTCACATGGTTCAGGATATGACACAGATAAGGACTATTGTTGAAGATATTAAAGGAACGAATCAATGCATTGTAAATGAAATCTATGCCCGCAACGGGTATGTTTTCAAAACATATAACTGGAAAAACCTTTTTGAAGAAGCATTGTGGTATTCACCGGATACCGGTTTTTCAACTGATAAATTCAACAGTATTGAAAAATTCAATTTAAAATATATTGAAGAATTTAAGGAAGCCGCACGTACAGATGTTTCAGATGAAAGCCTTGTAGAATCAATTGAAAAATTTGTTAACAAGTACTATCTTGAGCATGAACCTGATTATGCACAGTATTATTATCTATACAACTACAATGACCTTAAAAGGGAAAAGGATAGAATTCAGCTTGTTAGGATGTTAAACAGCAAGGCGGTTTCACTGCTGGAAAATGATTTGGATTACTACGGCCCCGCGCATTCAGTCAATATCGGCGAGAATAATCAGGTTAGAAAGGGTCCGTACCGAACAATAAAAATGTCAAACGGACGGCAGATGGAGCTTTATTCCGACGGAGTCTATTTAAAGGACAGTGAAGGAAGTTTCAGGAAGATACTTGAATATGCCCCGCAAAAATATGAGGTTGATAATGGGATAAACAATGTTAACCGCAGCGGTCCGGGATTTGATGATATAAGGGTAAGTCCGGATGAAAACTATGTTATTTTGGGGACAAATTATCGTCTTGAAGAGTATTCGGGTATAACCCGTAATGTTGTATATATTGCGTCGATAAATGAAGACACCAGTTATATAGCCGGATACGGTAATATAAATGACTACAGGTTCTGGTGGTCTCCATCCGAGAAAGTCTTCAGCTATCAGAACAGGAAAACAGAACCCGGTATACTGAAAATATACAATACTGAAAACAGTTCTTTTGTAAAGGTAAATCTGCCCGGGGAAGGAATTGACAGCCTGGAAATAACCGAAGACCAAAAAATACTGATGCAGAGCGGAAATAAAATCTATTTTATGGATGCCGGCAGCGTAAATAATGAAACGGTAAGCTTTACAGGTACACTGTTGGGTGCCGGCGACAGCGGCGTATATTTTTACAAAGGTGAAAAAATATATAATGCCCCGTTCAATGACTTAAGGCCTGTTCAGGTAAACAAATCCGCCCATTCCATATGGCAAACCGCCAAGATTAATGATGATATTTACTGCCTTTACGGTGGGGCAAGCAACCTGTCTGTATATAATATAAGTGAAAACAGGCTTTATCATTATAAAAACCTGGATTACTACGGATTGATACAGTCGTCTTTTGAACATTACGGAACAATCAATCCGTCACCAAAAGGAGATAAAATCTTCATATATAAGGATTATATCGATTTTTACGAGGGTACGAATGTCAAAAAGGCATTTGTTGTTTTTGAATCAGGTTATGATATACAGGTCACGGCAGCTGATGAAACCGCAGACTGGATTGATAATGACAATCTGGCTGTCAGGATCTACGGCTCTGCCGGAGAGCCGATTTTGGAATACAGCCATAATGTGTCATCCGGAACCCGTTTATTGTTAAACAGCAGGATTGATACATTCAACAGCAGGATTGTATCGGAATTAGAATCGGGTTTATACAACTTGCACTATGAGCGTAACAAAAAGTATACTGATTTAAAGCATGAGCTTTTATCAAATGCATATATAGTTTCCGAAAGCGCAAATGTCTATAGTAATGCGGATTTAACACAAAAAACAAACAGGCCGCTGAAAAAGGGCTCACTGATAGGTGTGCTTGAAATTGGGGATAATTGCTCAAAAATATGCTTTTTTACAAATACTAATTCACTGTGGACAGGTTGGATAAAAAATTCCGATTACACAGCCGATATTAATGATATAGAACCTGTCCAGGCATTTGTGTATGATGCAAAGGTTTACGAAATGGAAGGCCATCTAAAAAGGAAAGTACTTGAAAGCTGTTCGAGTCAGGTTGAAATTCTTGACAAAAAACCGGGATGGTTTTATATTAACGCTGCCAACAAAGTGTTTGGATGGGTTGAAGGACAGGATATAGAATATGGTTTTAAAATAGAGAAGGGATCTGAGGCAAGAAGGCGAAATCTCCAAGACAGTTATCAACAATATGAATAGCTGGATCCATAATGAGTTCCAATTATATTGTGGTAAGTCCATATATTCATAGGTTTGGCAGTTCTCCTGTCAACTTTCATTACTTTTGTAATCCAGGTATCATGGTTTCCATATGGAAAGCCAATTTGTAAAGTTTTATTTAGAACAAAAAGCTTGCAGGATGCAAGCTTTTTGCCTATTGAGAGCAAATTGCTTCTATTCAATCATATGATTTTCTGCTCTTTTAAGATTTTTCCTGCTTTCCTTAAAATCTTTTCATCATGGGCATCAAGTGACCCGTCTGGCATCGGTCCTATATTGAGCAAAAGATTTGTCCCATTCCTCACTGATTTTTCTACGGCTTTTACTACCTGTTCAACGGTTTTATGCTTTCCGCCTTTATAACAGCCCCATGATACAGGTTCATCAATCATTGTCGTACACATTTCAATCAACTTGTCCCTTGATCCGATTTTGCCCAGGATTTTCTTATCAACATTTGCACCAGGGATTCTGTGCTCGGGTGCAAAAAAGTCTTCCGTACCTGTCACACCCTGCTTGTATGAAATAAGTGCATGGGATGACAAAGTCCGGATATATTCATACATTTGGGGTATTTTGAATTGCTCCGTAGGCCCGTTAAGGGGAACTGCAATTCCGTCAAACCAGATGCCGGCTGCTGTGGGGAACATGGTAAGAAGCTCTTTCACTTGCTTTTTCATAAATTCCAAATAAATATCCAGGTCATGTTCAGAACCATATTTGTAAGTAGGCTCGGGCGGGTCATACCCAGGCCTTGCACTTCCGCCCCATGTATCGTTATTTGGAGCGTGAGGATGTCTCCAATCCCTTCCATGTGTATAATAAAAGAACAAACCAAGCTCGTATTTTTCACATGCTTCTGCCAGTTCAGCAAGCAAATCCCGCTTTGCGGGACTGTTTACAGAATTGAAATCCGTTTCCCTTGTATCCCACAAACAGAAGCATTCATGGTGCCGGGTGGTAATATTTATATATTTCATTCCACAATCCCTGGCAAATGCCGCTATATAATCTGCATCAAATCTTTCAGCAGTAAACTTATCCTTTAAATCGGCATATTCATTCACATATATTTTTTCCCTGAGCTGGACCCATTCATGCCTTTCCAGCAGTGAATAAAGTCCATAGTGCAGAAACAATCCGTATTTTGCATCTTTAAACCACTTGAGATTGGCTTCTCTCGGATTGGTTTGATAGAGCTTTTCATAATTTTTCAAATAACAGGGTATTTTCATTTAGGTACCTCTCCTTTATTCATTTTATAGACAGTCTTACCGGCAAACCTGCTGTCAAAATCCATAATGTGCCTGTTTTGACGGCAGGCATGCCACATATTTATTTTACATGCAAAATAAGTTATAATGAAATATGAATAACAAACTATGTTTTAATAAATATAAACCAATACTGCAAAGAAAGCTGGCTTTAATTACCAAGTTGAAAACCGGTCAACACACCTTTGGGTTGACTTAAGTTCAAAAATGAAATTTTTCGCTGCAGTACTAAAAATCAACTTTATTATTGGTTTTTTAAGGATATAATATGAGTGAGCAATCGGTTATAATTAATAATTTAATAAACAATTTGAATGTGGATATAATTTTATGCAAATTCGGCAAGTGCCCTCCTCATTGGAGAAATGTAGATTTCATAGCCGATATGAGCAGGTTATACTATATCATAAGCGGAGAAGGCAGGTTGGAAATCAACGGCCGGGAATACTACCCAAAACCGGGGCAGCTCTTTTTAATGCCCCAGGGAATCAAGCAATCCTATTCATACATCAACGAAAACCCTTTTTATAAGTACTGGTGCCATTTCACCATACGCATAGGCAGTATGAACTTCTTTGATGTTATCAAGCTGCCTCATTTTATAGAAATAAAAGACTTAAATCATATCAAAGACTTGTACCTGAAAATAATATCAGGAATTGAAATGAATGATGTCTACGGACTTCTTACGGCTAAAGCCGCACTGATTGATATATTGGCTTTATATATGAAAAGCTGTGGCTATGATAATATTGTACTTTTTCAAAGTGCAGAAAAAGGAAACCTGGAAAGTGCGGCTGCATATATAGAAGATAACCTGCATAGAAATATTTCATTGGAGGAAGTTGCCAGGGAAGTATATCTTCATCCTGTATATTTTATAAGAATCTTTAAAAAGCATTTTGGCATAACACCCATACAATACATTATAGACCGAAGAATCTCAAAAGCAAAGGAACTGTTGGCAAATACAGTGCTTTCAATACATGAAGTTGGTGAAAGTACAGGCTTTAGCAGCCCATATTATTTTTCCCAGACGTTCAAGAAAAAAACCGGAGTTTCACCTACCGATTACAGAGCCATGCATCAAACACTATGATAATGCGTCATCCGCGCTCTTTTACCGAATATTTTCAGGTGTGGCTTGTAGTTTGCTAAGCTGCAATAACAACATTCTTATTTTACATGGCAGTCCTGTTAATAATTTTTGGACAAATGGCTTTCATGGGACTGGTGAAGACTTCTGTAAAGACTGGGTGACATACCCGTTGCTTTTTTAAAGGCTTTGGAGAAATAATAAACATCCTTAAACCCTATCTGCTCGGGTATCTCTGATATGGCCTCATGACTTCTTAGCAATATATCCTTAGCCTTTTTTATACGTAAGCTATTAATGTAACGCTGTGGCGTCTCACTTACATATTTCTTAAATACTGCATTAAAATAGTTGGGATGTAAATGGATAATATCCGCTAATTCTTTATTCGTAATTTTATAATTATTCTTCGAGAGCATTCTATTGAATACAAGGCATATATACTTTCATCATAGGCCTTATTAATATCCTCAAGGCTAGATATGGTCTTTAAGGATATCCTTTTTTACCACAATCATTATTTTAATATTACCGGTAGAATAGATGTGCAGGTTCTTTGCTTTTATTTGTTTATCACCGGACTTTTGACCTACTCTAATTATGGTATCCTTATTTTTACCCATTTGATTATCAATAAAATCCTTTAACTCCATATCTTTGCTAAAATACTACTTTTATATGCTTTAACTATATTGACTTCTTTTTTAAACAACTTACATTCCCCCCTTTGTAAATAATTTAAATTTATTGGTGAATAATAATCAAATTCAATCCAGCATTGATATTATATAGTCAGTAAAATCCGATGTGGTTGCCTCTCCGCCAATGTCTGCGGTTAATACCCCGGCTTCTTTGAGGGCTTTGGATAAAGCTTTCTCTATGCTTTTTGCAGCATGCAGTTCCCCCAAATACTTCAGCATATGTATTGCTGAAAGTATCATTGCAGTGGGATTTGCTGTGTTTTTTCCCGCGATATCCGGTGCACTGCCATGGACAGCTTCAAACACAGCATACCTGCTGCCTATGTTTGCACCCGGGGCAAATCCCAATCCACCTATAAGACCTGCACATAAATCAGATACTATATCTCCGTAAAGATTCGGCAGTACAAGGACATCATATGTTTCCGGAGATTGCACCAGTTTCATACACATTGCATCTATAATCATTTCCTCAAACTCTATATCACAATATTCTTTTGAAATATCCCTGGCTATACTGAGAAACATTCCATCCGTATATTTCATGATATTAGCCTTATGTACGGCAGTAACCTTTTTCCTGCCCTCTTTTCTGGCATAGTCAAAAGCATATCTTATGATTCTTTGGCAGCCTTTTCGAGTAAACACCTTGATACTTTCGGCTGCATCTTCTCCAACCATATGCTCAATGCCAATATAAAGATCTTCTGTATTCTCCCTGGCAATGACAATATCAATGTTATCATACCTTGACGGAACTCCCGGGTAGGTTTTTATCGGCCTTAAATTGGCATACAGATCAAGCTCCTTTCTGAGAGTGACATTTACACTCCTGAAACCTTCTCCCACAGGGGTGGTAAGCGGACCTTTCAATGCAACCTTATTATCTTTGATAGAATCAATCACTCTTTGAGGAAGTGGCGTACCATGTTTTTCAAAAACAGCCATACCCGCTTCCTGTATATCCCAATCAATGGAAACCCCGGCTGATACAATTATTTTTTTTGCTGACATTACCACCTCAGGACCTATACCGTCTCCTGGAATCAAAGTTACCTTATGCATAAATACTCCTTTAGTAAATACAACGCTATTATGCTTATATTATCTCTTTCTCTTTTTATTTTTTAAAAAATCATACATATCTTCCAAATCATTGAATCTCATTTGTATTGCCTGGCGTTTTGCCGTACCGGTTAAAATCTGTACACCATCACCATGGTAATGAATATATGTCTGCAAGAACTGTCTGTTTATATCTGTACCATTCCACTTTTTCGCATTGACTTGACGCTCTAATAATATTATAAACTTTTATGACCAAAATGTCCATAATCCACTAATATTTTTTTATTAGTACCTTGCAATATAATATAGCTTGTGATATTATATAGTTGTATTAATGATGAAAGGAGAAAATAAATTGAACATTCAGTTTAAAAAAGGCGTACTGGAATTATGTGTACTTTCCATGTTGTTTAAGAAGGACTGTTATGGATATGAACTGGTTAATAAAATTTCAAAAAACATTGCCATATCAGAAGGCACTATATATCCCCTTTTGAAAAGATTGAAAGATGAAGGCTTTTTTACTACCTATCTTGAAGAATCGCAGGAAGGTCCCCCAAGAAAGTACTACAAGCTTACCGACCAGGGAGTTGAAACAAAGCTGAAACTGGAAAAAGAATGGCATTCCTTTGTCAAAGGTGTAAATAAGATAATTGAGGAGGGTAATCGCGATGACCAAAAATGAGTTTTTAAACCAATTAAAAATCTTGCTTAAAAACATACCGGAAGAAGATATGAACGAAATACTTTATGACTATGAAGAGCATTTCAGATTAGGCATGGAAGAGGGAAAATCTGAGGAAGAAGTGTGTGCTTCCCTTGGTGATGTAAAGCTCATAGCCAGGCAATTCAAAGCAGATGTTACAATAAAACAGGCAGAAAGAAACACTTCCACAGGGAATACCTTCAGGGCTGTCCTGGCAGCCTTGGGAATGGGGTTTTTCAATACTGTATTCGTTGTGGGACCTTTCTTTGGTATAGTGGGAATACTTATAGGACTTTTCGCTGCAGCCGCTGGTATAATAGTATCAGGAGTGGGATTAATCATCGCTTTAATTCTTGCACCGGTATTTCCTTCATATATAGCAATGGATGTAAATGAAATATTTGCATTTTTCACATCAATAGGTATTACCTGCCTTGGCCTGCTTTTTCTCATTGGAGACTGCTACCTTGCAAAATACTTCTACCGGGCAACAGTTAGATATTTAAGATGGAATATTGAAATTATAAAAAAATAATTACAGGGAGGCTAATTATGTTTAAAAATATGAAAAAAATTACGTTATGGCTTTTTCTGACAATGATAATATCCTTTTTTATAGCCGGTTCAATTCTGGCAACAGAAGGAATTGATAAAACCATACTCAACCATTCGGGAAAAAGAAATACACAGGATATTGATATGGTAAAATCCTTTGATCTGTCAGGCATTAAAACCATTGATATCAATACAATGAGCACCGACATCAATATTATTCCTGTTGATTCGAAGGAGGTGAAGGTCCATTTATACGGTACAGCTGCATCAAATAATGAAAGCTCCGTTCCAAAGCTTTTTTCAGGGATTGAAGGAAATAAATTGAATATTCAAATAAAGCAAAGCTTTAAAGTCACTATCGGATTCAATTTCCAGAACAATAATCTGAAGCTTGATATTTATGTTCCAGATATTTATTCGGAAAACATTACTGTCCATAGTACTTCTGCCAATCTTTATATCAGTGAATTCACTCTGGATGATTTAAATATTGAATCAACATCGGGAGATTTGGCTATTTCATCTGTCAATGCCAGGCAGGCAATAATCGCAACAACATCAGGGAATACGGATTTTGACAGCTTCAGCGGTAATCTGGATTTCAAGTCTAGTTCAGGCAGCATATATGTTAAATACAAGTCATTCAATAACAACATAAATATTAATACTACTTCAGGAAACGCTCGGATTGAACTGCCTGGAGACTCACAATTCGATCTGACATTCAAATCATCATCAGGAAATCTGATCAATGATTTTCCACTGGTGACACATGACACGAAAAACAGGAACAAAATTACAGGAAGTACAGGCAGCAGCAGTAACACTATCAATATTGAAACAACTTCAGGGGATGCAAACATCATAAATAAATAAACCTTAAAACCCTGGAGTCCGCGCAGTGCAAGGCGGAGAAAATGCGTCCGCTTTGTACTGCAAAAAAATCTACTGCAATTCAACCACAAATTATTAACTTAACAGTACTCTTTCCATTCCTCTTTCAATATGCCATAACGCAGTTCATTATGCCAGCCGCCATCCTTGTAACGTTCTTTCCTGAGCTCTCCTTCCTTTATCATCCCTATCTTTTTCATTATATTTTCTGATGAAGTATTATTTACATTGCAGCTTGCAGCCACCTTATGGACCTTAAGCTCTCTAAAACAAATACCAGTAAGCGTTTTAGAAATTTCTGTTGCATACCCTTTACCCCAAAATTGGGGCAGTAAAAAATACCCGATTTCCCCATGCTTAACTTTTGAAATATGATATCCCATTAAAATTACAGCTATTCCAATAAAAAACCTCTCTTTTTTTAAAAAGACCGCAAGCTCATAAATGCTTCGTTTTTTCTCATCTTTATTGTTTTTCAAAACATTGTTAAAATATTCAATCATTTCTTCTTCGCTATTTATCTGGTCCATATAAGCATATCTCATAATTTGCCCATTGGAATAAACAGAAGAAAATAAATCATAATCCTTTGTCCCAAACTCCCTGAATGTTAAACGTTCACTTTGAAAATCCACTGCTTTACTACCTCCCTAGAGTAAATAAAAAAAATAATCATTCATAGATTCTATATAATTATACTATATCTATGATGAAATAAGAATTATATATATATTGAACTTCCTACTCTCTTATAATATTGTGATTCATATCTCAAGGTTCTTTTTTAGTGAATCAATAATATTATTTAAATAAACACAAGAAGCTTAGGCTATTTTTTATTAATATACATAACAGCCATCTTTAAAATTGAGTTTAGATGTACCCGCGGTTATACAAATATTATCCTGCTTTATCCAAAAGTACTTTCAAGTTCCGGGGCAAGCAGTCATAATATACAAGCATATCTAACTGTTCCAGCTTTGCTTTGGTTGATGCATGTATGCCTTCTAAAGGTTCTTTGTTTAAAAGCAGCTCCGTTTCTTCATGTGAAAATTCTCCCATATCTATAACCTGTTCAAGCAAATCCTTATTTTGTGGACATGCTTCCTGGCATAGAAAACACCCTACAATACTGTTATGCCAGGATGCATCAACCCAGTCAGGGAATACTCCTACACACTCATTCAAATGACAAATGCATTTTTCCGCATTTATTATAATTCGTTCTTCCATTATGGAGCCTGTGGGACATTTTTTTGAGCAGATTAAACAGTTTTTACATGAATCCATCAGCTTTACAGCATTCCAATTATCCTCTAGACAGGGAATATCTGAAAAAAATGAAGCCAGCTGCACAAAGCTCCCCATCTCCGGAACATAACATATGTTGTTTCTGCCATAGGCTCCCAGACCACTTCTGACTGCCAGCAGTTTTTCCGGAAGCCTTGCTTTCATTAAATTATAATTTCTAAGGTCCGGTAATTCTTTTAAAAGTTTCTTGATTTTCCCGGAAATACTGGAGATATCTATATATGTAGGTGGTATAAAAAGTGGAATCCTTTTCCCCTTATAATTGAAAAAAACTCTCACTGATGGACTATGAACAGCAACTATTATAATTGACCTGGCATCACTGAAATTTTCCGGTATATTAAAATCAAAAAATCCCTGGATAAAATAGCTGAAGCTGTCACTCATACCACCTTCAATACAAATATTCTCAATATCACACTTCAATTGACCCAAATGATCTATAGACATGATACGGGCCTTATATCCTCTTTCAGATAGTTCATCATGCAATATATTCCACATATAAAATCCTCCCGTTAGTACTGCAACGAAAACTACCTCTAAAACTAAGTTGAAAATCAGAAACACACTTTCAGTTGACTGCAGTTTCAACATTTAAAAAGAAAGTTTTCCCTGCAATATTAGTTATTTCCTTGCAGCTCATAGTAATCCTTGAATAAAGCCGTATTTATAATATACCTTACCATTCCCCTTCCAATATACCATAACTCAGTTAATTATGCCAGCTGCCATCCTTATCAGGAAAAGAAGTATTACTTACATTGCAGCTTGCGTTTTGCATAACAGGGTGTTGACTGGAAAATAATTTTTTGCTATAATGACCATATTAACATTTTTGGTCAAATGGTCATTTTATAGAAGGAGACATTATGTTTAAATTAAACTACAATGAAAAAGAGAACGACATTTTAGATGCTTCAACGGAATTATTCATTAAATATGGCTACGATAAAACCACTGTTGCCGAAATCGCCAAAAATACAGGAATAAGCAAGGGTGCCATCTATTTGCATTTCAACAGCAAGGAGCAATTGTTTGAAAGCTTGCTTTTCCGTGAAATCGCAAGACATAACATGCGATGGTTTGCGATGGTAGAAAAAGATCCTGAAGGCGGATTATTATCGGGAATGTACAAGAACCAGCTGAAGGCATTGAGCGGTTCTAAACTTATGACGGCCATTTTCAAGAAAGACTCTTTGGTACTGGGTTCGTATGTAAAGAAAAAGAATAGTTTCTTCAGGACCGACAATAATAGGACAATGAGAGCCGACTTTGTAAAAATGATGCAAGAGGCGGGTGCAATAAGAAAAGATGCGGACCCGGTTATTACTGCCCATATTATGGACATGATCGGATTCAGCCTGGTCAGCATGAACGAATTCAAAGCAAGTGAGGATATACCTCCAATTAATGATGTGATCAATGGTATAGCAGATTTCATAGACAGGGCGCTGACACCTGAAGACGGCGGTAACAGCGAAGCAGGAAAAGAAGTATTAAGACAGCTTATTTCCAATTCTATAAAGCAGTATGAAGAACAAGAAAGTGAGGGAATATGTAATGATTAATGTAAGCAACTTATCGTTTACCTATGATGGAAATGCCAAAGAGACTCTTCATGATCTGTCATTTGAAGTGAAAGCCGGAGAAATATTCGGCTTTTTGGGGCCCAGCGGAGCCGGTAAATCAACAACTCAGAAAATCCTGTTCGGGCTTTTGAAAAAATACCAGGGCAGCATAAAGGTAATGGATAAGGAAATCAAAGAGTGGGATTCGAGCATTTACGAACAGATAGGAATTTCATTCGAGCTTCCAAACCATTATTCCAATTTATCGGCGCTGGAGAATCTTGAATACTTCAAATCACTATACAAGGGTTCTTGCCATGAAACCCTGGAAATTCTCAAATGGGTAGGACTGGAGGATTCTGCAAATATCAGAGTGCAAAACTTCAGCAAAGGGATGAAAATCCGCTTGAATGTTGCCAGAAGCATCCTTCACAATCCAAAAATCTTATTCCTGGATGAACCAACCAGCGGACTTGATCCGGTTAATGCCAAAATGATAAAGGACCTGGTACTGAGATTACGTGATGCAGGTGCTACAGTTTTTGTCACCACACATAACATGACTGTAGCAGATGAACTATGTGACCAGGTTGGTTTTATAACCAATGGTCAAATTCGTGCAATTGACTCGCCGCAATCCTTGAAAAAGAAATATGGGAAGCGGAGCATTGTTGTCAGCTATCTGGCTGAAGGTAAAATAAATCAAGAAGAATTCCCGATTGAGGGTCTAGGAGTCAACAATGAGTTTATTGATCTGCTTAATTCAGGGCATTCCGTTGAATCTTTGCATTCACAGGAAACAACCCTTGAAGATATCTTTATTCGTATTACGGGAGAGGAGCTTGACAAATGAATCGTTTAACAACAACAATTCAAAAGGATATGATTGTTCAAATCAGAAACCATATATATACCATTAGTTTGAGCTTGGCAATCCTGTTTTCAGTCCTGTTTTCAATCATTTTGAAGGCCGAACATATTAAAACGGTAATACCGGCGACCATGCTGCTTATTGTCGGCGGAACAACATTGGTTTTTATCGGGGGGCTGGTTCTTGACGAAAAAGAAAACGGTATCTTAAGTGCACTTATCCTGTCACCACTAAAAATCGGGGAATATCTGTGGTCCAAAATCATAACTTTAACTCTATTGTCTACTATTGAGGTTGGTATTATGATAGGCGGTCCTATTGCATATTTTTACTATTCAGGGGGAACTCCCCTGCCCAATCTCATTATATTGTTTTTTGGCGTGTTGGTGTTAAATCTGCTCTATACGCTTTTAGGTATCGGTTTGACTGTCAGGTATAAAAAGATAACTGATTATATGCTTCCCATTGTCATGATTATGATTGTTTTACAGCTTCCTATTATTTTCTTTGGCAATGTATTAAAATCGCCGTTTTTTTTAGTAATTCCATCAAGTGCTCCTGTCATGGTTATCCAGGGAGCTTTTGAAAAACTGGCATCATGGGAATGGATATATGCAATCGGATACAATATTATTATCCTGTCAGGTCTTATTAAATGGGCTTTTCAATCCTACGACAGGCATATTGTCCGGAAAATGAGGTGATGTTATGTATTTGATAAACAATCTGAAAAATGAATTCAAGCTTATAAGAAGAGATATTATATTGATAGCCTTAGCAGTGTTCGTGGTTTATATGGCAGTTGTACTTAAGTTTTTGCTGCCATGGTTAAATGATTACCTTAAGACGCAGGGCTTTTTACCGGGCAAGGCAATTATGAACAGCTTAAGCCACTATTATCCGATAATTTTATCTTTCCTTATCATATATACAGGAGCAATGTTGAGTGGTGCAATTTTTGGCTTTTTAATCCTTACGGAAAAAGATGAAAACACCTTAAAAGCAATTTTGGTAAGTCCGATTTCTCCAAGGCAGTATATACAAGGTAGAATTATTGTTTCTAGCGCAGTTGCTTTTCTTATTATCATGTTCATCTTTTACGTTGTTGACCTTAAGCTTTTATCTTTTGCCGAAATGATAATTATCTCCCTGGGAGGGGCATCGACTGCACCGCTTATCATGTTGTTCCTGGCAATTTTGGCAGACAGTAAGCTTCAAGGCTTGAGCTACAGCAAATTCTTGTCATTTGGAGGGTTTTTAATAATTATCAGCTGGTTTTTAAAACAGCCGCAGCAGTTGATTTTCAGATTGTTTCCGCCATATTGGATAAGCAAAGCCTACTGGACGGCTTTGGACAATCAAAGGATTTGGTATGTATATGCCTTTACAGGAATCATACTGCAGGTTGTAGCAGCTTATTTCTTGGCGAAGCAGTTTATAAAGAAAGTATATAAAAAAATATGAAAATTTATTAAGCATATTGTCCGAAAGGGGGAAGAAAAATGATAATGTTAATCCTGGCATGGGTATTGATTGTGTATGGAATAGTGCTGCTGTTTTCCGGCTTTTTGAAAAGTGCACTTATGATCAAGCTGGTAAAGCAAAAGTTTGGAAAAAAGTTAAGTGAACGGACAGCAGTTAAAATCATGTATTTCTTTGGGATTTTACTGATTGCCGCAGGAATCGTTATTCTTGTCATTTTTTAAAGAAAAGAACCAGTAAATTATAAACTAGAAAGTTCCTGTGTAATGATTTACAGGAACTTTCTTTTACCTGTTCATTTCCATTTTATGTTCATTTTTATCATCCTGTACTGGCTGGGTGTCAGACCTTCATATTCCTTGAATACCTTTGAAAAGTGATGCATGTCATAAAAACCCGCACTATATGCAATATCATCAATTTTCCTGTCTGTTTCCAGCAGCAATCCTTTAGCTACAGCTATCCTGTGCATCTTTATAAAATCCGTAACTGTGCGTCCGGTATGTCTTTTAAACAGACTGCTTATATATGAAGGCTGCAGGTGAATGTGGCTTGCTATGTCTGAAAGCTTTATGCTGTGCATGTAGTTCATCTTGATATAATCTATAATTGCTTGTATTTCAGGTACTGCAGCATTTTGAAATTGAATCCCGCTTTTTTGCCTGAACAGGTTAAAAACCACATCTATAAATAATGATTTAATAATTGTATTATATCCTGAAGGTTTTTTTTCATTTTCATGGATTATTCTCTTAAGCAGCTGCTGTATATAGCTTGAGTTGTTTACACAGGTATATTCAGGAAAGTCCAGTACGGCTCTGTGATATTCAACAGGCCTGGATGGGATGGATTCATATAGAAAGCTCTTTCTTATCTCTTTGGTATTGATCACCCTGGAGATAAAAAGGTCAAAGTGTATGCAAAGGAAGGTAAAAGGAAGAGTTACCGATTTACCTCTGTGCAGGATATCAGGTTTTATAAGTATCAAGTCGTTTGCTTTGATATTATAAACCTTGCTGTCTATTTCAAATTGCCCTGTTCCCTCTGTGATGAATATAAACTCATAGTCATTGATACTTCTTTCTTCCAGCTTCCAAAGTGTATGATACCTGTCCTCTGCACAATATCTTATATATGGTATTATATAGCTGTAATCCGCGTAGTTCTGCGAGTTTATTACAACAGCCGGCATGGCTTCTTACCCCCTAGGACAAATTATAACATACCTGTGTAAAAAAACATAATCCTGTACCACCTAAACAAAAAATCATACAAATACAACAGCAGGCATATGGGCTATACTAAAAATACTGATTAGCTTTATAGTAGTTGTTCAGCCAAAATTAAGCAGGAGCCCCAGGAGGTTTGATCATATGCAAAAAATGACATCACACGAAAGATTTATAAGAATGTATCAGCACATGGAAGCAGACAGGATACCCATTTCCGATTATCCATGGAGAGGGACCATCAGACGGTGGCAGCGTGAGGGAATGCCGGAAGGTATTAGCTACATTGATTACTTCGATCTTGACAGGACAGCCTGCATAGGTGTTGACATTACACCACAATATGAAGAAAAGGTACTGGAAGAAACAGATGAATACCAAGTATGTACTACCAAATGGGGAACAACTCTTAAAAACTTCAAAAAGGATGATTCAACACCGGAATTTATAGATTTTAAAGTAAAAACCCCTGACATTTGGGCTGAAACCAAAAAGCTTATGGTTCCGGCAAAAGACAGGATTAATTGGAATTATCTCAAGGAGAATTATAAGAAGTGGCGCAAAGAAGGATTTTGGATAGGAGCCGGTCTATGGTTTGGATTTGATGTTACCCATTCATGGACAGTAGGTACTGAAAGATTTCTAATTGCACTGGCAGAAGAGCCGGAGTGGTGTGTGGATATGTTCAACCACTTTCTTGATGTGAATCTTGCACTGCTGGATATGGTATGGGATGAAGGCTATGAGTTCGATAGCGTCTCATGGCCTGATGACATGGGATACAAGCAAAATCAGTTCTTCTCCGTGGAAATGTACAGAGATCTTTTGAAGCCTGTACACAAAAGGGCAATAGATTGGGCACATGCAAAAGGAATCAAGGCACATCTGCACTCTTGCGGTGATATCAATCCTTTCATTCCGGAACTTATTGATATAGGTCTCGACGCATTAAATCCACTGGAGGTCAAGGCAGGAATGGACCCATTGGCGATAAAGGGAAAATATGGCAATGACCTGGTGCTCCACGGAGGTATCAATGCAGTATTGTGGGATGATACTGAGGCCATTGAAGCTGAGATGAAAAGATTGATACCTGAAATGAAAAAATCGGGAGGATATATATTCTCATCGGACCATTCAATACCAAACAGCGTAAGTTTTGAGGATTTCAAGAGAATAGTCAAGCTGGTCAAGAAATTGGGAAGCTATTGACACTTTGGTATAATTTATTCATATACCTAATAGATTTTTGATATAAATCGGAGCAATTAAACAGTTATGCCCATTGATTGCTCCATTTCAGTTATGCAATATTTATCAGCCAGTGTACTTAATCAAATGAATGCTGATATATGTAAAATAGGAGTTGGGGACAGGATAAACTGTTTATTCCCGGGAGTATTCATTTCTAACTGTGAGCAATCATTAAACAGATGTAAACTTATCAAGAAGATAAGTTGTCCAATCTCCCCTTTCTCCACGCTTGTCAAAAGATATATATCCGTCCGCCTTATAAACATAATTCACTTTCCAATAGTTATTCTTCTTCTTTTTGCTATTTACATACTCAATTGCACTTTTACAGCGGTTATCCCTTATGTGCCCTGTCAAATAAGCCATTTCCAAAAGCTCGACAATATTTAACTGGTAGGAAGCCGGAAAAGCAAGGTCTAAAATGTGTTTAGTTATAGGCTCGTGATTTGACAGACGTTTATAAAGCTCATGTTTCAAAATATAATCCATGCCCTTTTCAATAAGCTTTTTTACATCAACATCTTCATCTTGCACCGCATCACTATAATATATAAGCGCCTTTACCGATTTGGCAATACCGATAAAACAAGGAGTTGCCTTTAAACACCCGCCATATTTCCGTACGCCGTTCCCCTTCCAGCTTATGGTTGTATTTCTCTCAAAAGGCTGATGATTCTTAATCCATCCAACTGCTCTTTGCACACATTCAGAATATGCATGCCCCAGTTTTGACAAGGCTCCAGCAAGCATGGCATTGTAGCAGGGCAGCAAATCTGTTTCTTTTCCTGATAATGCAAATCCACTGCCGGTTACCAAATATTGCTCTAAATAGTCAACTGCTTGTTTTGTGTAATCCAGATTGCCGGCATATGGAATTTCTGATAAGGCAATAATCCGCCATACGGCATACAAAGGCTTCTTTACAAAATCAGCAGTCAATTCATTGACAACCTTTGAGGAATTCAATAAATCCATAATTTTATTATGGCCAATATCTTTTCCTCTATCAAAAGCAATCCTTAAAATCAAAGCGGTATCCATTATATGCTTGTCCCCTCAAAAATAGAATATATAAACCTATTTGATAAAATTATAATATATTTTGACAGGGTATAAGTCAAGTGGATTTAAGCTTTTCATAAGAATTCAATTTTGCAAAAAGCCATATTATCATCATAAATGATTATGGTAAAATAAATACAAAAATTGTATACACTTAAAAAATATTTTCCATATTTGAACGCATAGGGGCTTTTATTTGTCATATATATGAGGAGGTGGGTGGATGAGCGAAACTGAAAAGCTTGTCATGAAGGCTAAAAAAGGAGACAGAGAAAGCCTTGCACAGCTTATAAAAAGTATAAAGGAAATACTCTATAAAACAGCGTTCACATATTTGAAGAACAGGGATGGAGCACTGGATGCCTTCTCAGAAACATCATACAGGATATGCGAGAGGATTAACAGCCTCAAAAAGCCTGAGGCTTTTAAAAGCTGGGCTATGAGCATACTTGTCAATATTTGCAGGGAACAGATCAGGAAAAACAAAAACGAGGTTTTCCTGTCAAATGAAGATATGCCCTCAGATGAATATGAAACTGATGATTCAAGCATCATGAGTATTGATATTGCCAGGGCATTGGATTCGTTGTGCAAAAAGCACCGTGAGGTTCTGATATTGAGATACTATTCTGACCTTGAGGTAAAGGAGATTGCCAGAATACTAGGGATTAGTGAAGGAACCGTAAAATCAAGAATCCACTATGCCTTAAAAAAACTTGACGGATATTTTAAGAAAATGGAGGTAGTAATATGAATCACATTGAAAGAGCATTGAATGAAGACATGCATAACATGAACAGCAAAATGCCTGATACCAAAGTGCTTGATAATATTATAGATGATGCAGTCTCAAAAAGTCATGTCAAATCCGGGAAAAGCAAAATAATCATAAGGCTTG
The DNA here is from genome assembly GCA_028280575.1 of Clostridia bacterium. Taxonomy (GTDB): domain Bacteria; phylum Bacillota; class Clostridia; order Acetivibrionales; family STF1-152; genus JANQLN01. The sequence goes on along the minus strand of JANQLN010000085.1, from coordinate 9,656 downwards.
CCGCCTGTGTGGCATTTGTATTGCTTGCATTCGTAATAACAATAAATATATCAACTGCTGTAGCTTACCATATAAATAAAATTGCAGGATTAGATAAAATAGTTGAACTGCTAAACTTTTCAAAAGACAAAGGCCTTTCAAACATTATTGAGGGAAAAATTGGACAGTATGTTGAGCAAAGTGTTGAAAAAGAGGGATTTAAACTTACTGTACACGAGGTTATATCAACAAGCAACAGCTTTATAGTATTCTATACTTTTGAGATTGCCGAAAAATACAAGGAAAAATATGAAAACGATTACAGGTATAATGTAACTCACTATTTAGGTGTGTCTGGTGCTGAGAAAAAGCATTTCGCTGTAATCAACAGTGGGGACAATCTAGTTTTGTTCCGTGAAGGAAGCGACTACGTGGAATTTGAACCATTGCAATCAGATTTAGGCAATTATAAAATAGGATTTGATGAATTGATTGTGTGGGACAGAGTAGAAGATGAAGAGTTTGTAATATCCGGTCCATTTTTTATAGATGTGACTGTAGATAAGTCAAAGGCAGGAGGAAAAGAGCAAGAAATACCAATAGCAGAAACGATAAAGAGTAAAAAGGGAGAAATATTTATCGAAAAGGCAATCATCTCACCTATTGAAACCTATTTATATGTGAAGTTTAATCCTTATGAAAAGGATGAATTTAAGTGGCATTCTAGTAATGCAGTTTGTAACCAGACCAAAGGAATTGCCGGACTATATGGAATCGTTCTTAAAGACCAGCACGGTGATTCATATACCTGCAGCTATTTTACTATTACCAATGAAGGTGGTGTTTACAATTTCCCTCTTATCTATCCCAATACAGTGAATGAAATATATATTGAAAGTGTAATAGAAAGGAAAAATGAAAGCTTTGAAGTAGTATTGGACAGTATTGATTTTGGAGATACTTTGAAGCTGGCTGACAGTGACGAAAGAGTAATTACTTTGAAGCAATATGAAGACTATAATAAAGGTATTAAAATTGGAGTGAAATTGTCTAATATATGGTCATTTACAAACAAGCAAAATGACCCATTTTTAATGGTGCATGAGGCTTATCTTGAGGATGAAGATGGTAACAGGTCCATTTATAAACTGAATTTTAGGAAAGGGGGGTATCTTGACCGTATAAGTAATACCGAAAAATACCAGTTGTTGATTTTTGATAATGAAAACATAAACAAGGACAGTAAACTCAATCTTGTAATTACTGAATTTATAGGATATACACAAGTTGATAAAACTATCCAATTCGATAATCAGTGATAAATATATTAACTACCGTATGAAAATCATTCCATATATATAAAGCCAAAGACCTCTTTATTGTTTAAAGAGGTCTAGTGGTCTGTGACAGAACTCTTGCCTGTCCCCGATGGGCTTAAGCCCATATATTTCTTATACATTACAGAAAAATAGCTGCTTGTATTGAATGAAAGCAGCATGGCTGTTTCAGTCACGCTTTTCCCGCTTTTGAGCATTTCCTCAGCTTTTTTGATTTTTTTCTCATTTATATAGCTGCGGGGTGTTACACCTGTATATTCTTTGAACTTATGTTTAAAGCCTGAAAGAGATATGTTGTGTTTCATGCAGATGTCTTCAAACCTGATATATTCAAATATGTTTTCATCAATATACGAAATGATGTTTTTCATCAATTCATCATCCCTGCCGGAATGATTCCGGTTAAGAAGCAGCTTTGACAGAAAACTTACAAACAGGCTGATTGCATGCAATCTGTTTTGGCTGCCGGGCTTCATAAAGTTTTCAAAGCTTTTTTTCAATAAAGATATATTTTCCTTATCGGTTTTTATAACATGGGTATCCAGATTTAAGAGCTCAGATTTCAGCATCTGCCCAAAAGGTGCGGACAGTCCCAGGAAATCTTTTTCAATTAACGCATTGATTTGAAACCATATGAATTCACATACTCCCTGCACGGAATAACCGCTCCCGTGGGGCTGGTCAATATGGGATATAAAAACATTACCTCCCGTCAGCTCAAAGCTCTCATCTTCAACAGAATAGCATTCATTTCCTTTAATAATGACAACAAATTCCAGGCAGTCCTTATGAATGTGTGTAGCCATAGGACTTACTGCGTTTTGTGAAATATTATGGCCAAACAGCATAAGTCCGGGTATATTGATATCACTTTCTTCCAGTATCTGCCTGTATCTGGTTATACGCATCATCATCACCTGCCGGTTATATTCAATATTGTGCAAAGCATTTACTCGAATGAATAAAATTTAATATTATTATATCATACAAATTAAGATAATTTTAAGAGAGGTGAAATTCATGCAAAATACTGTTGATTTGCTCATAAAAGCAATAAACTACCATTATCCGGAAGAAATCCCGGTTTCAATAAGTTTTTTGCCTGCAGCAATGAGAGAAAATGGTGAAAGAATCAAAAAAATAATGAAAAACTACCCGGCTTTTTTTGATAATAGAATGCTTGAGTACAAGTATGATGTTGAAAATCTCAGCAGCAGCTACAGATACGGAAAATATACCGATGCATGGGGCTGTGTATGGGAAAATGAGCAGGAAGGAATGGAAGCATACGTAACCGGCCATCCCGTACCAAACCGGAAGGACATTCTCGCATTGAAGGCTCCCGAGGCTGATATGGGACTGCCGCACGGATTCATGTACTTAAGGCTTCTTGATTTGAGGGGCTTTGAAGAAGCCATGGTTGATTTCGCCGAGGAATGCGATGAATTACAGATTCTGATTGACAAGGTTTGTGATTACAACGTGCGTCAGATGGAAATCCTTTGTGAAAAAGGCCTGTCACCAATAATCAGTGTGGGTGATGACTTGGGAATGCAAAAGGGACTGGCTGTCGGAGCCAAAAAATGGCGCAAATACTTAAAACCTGCATTCAAAAGGATATATGACGTATGCCGTAAACATGAAAAATATGTTTACATGCATACGGACGGTGATATCATTGAAATAATGCCCGATATTGTAGAAACAGGTGTAAATATGATCAATCCACAATTCAGGGCAAATGGCATAGACAATCTGGCTGAAGTCTGCAAGGGCAAGATTCCTATAAACCTTGACCTTGACAGGCAGCTTTTTCCCTTTGCAGCTCCAAAAGAACTGCGTGACCATGTTCGTGAAGCCGTACAAAGGATGTATTTGCCTGAAGGCGGATTAGGCATAAATATAGAATTCGGTATGGAAGTGCCTCTTGAAAATGTTGAGGCTGTAATTGACGAAATGGACAGGATGAGATGCTACAAGGGCTGACCCAAAATCCTACCCGGGTTGATTTTTAGAAATCCGGCCCGTCCCGCACCGAAGACAGGTTTTGATAAAACATCTGAAAACAACCCTTCCAGGATATTATTGTGATGATTCAAACCTTACATATTACAATATGCGGTTTTGTTAGGTGATTTGATAAATACCTACCTTTTCCCTTACTTTTTAAGTTGCTTAAGTATATCATTTATTTTAACATTCTCATTTAAAGTATGCCTTTCTTTAGTATAGTCTCCTATACCTGTATCAAATTGTCTGATAAAACATGTCATTCCTAACGGTCCTAATTCCTTATTTAGAACTTCAATACCTTTTCTTCTAATCTCATTAGGTTCTTTAATTTCTACCTTCATGTTCAGTCACCTCCATTAACCATGTCACTGGATTCTTTACTTTTAATGATGATTCAACAATGTTACACTTTTTTAGTAGTTTATCATCAGTAGTAAAAAATAAATCAACTCCTTCATGTTCTGCACAGGACAGATGTAAACTATCATATGCCTTTATACCGTATTGTTCTAACTCATAAGCACGTTTTACAATTGATTCATTTACTTCAACTTGAAAATCCTTAATTGAAGTCAAATTTTTTACTTTCGATCTCTTATAGTCATTTTTTATATTTGATACCTCAACATCAATTACATCACTGCTTACAATAATCCATTTTAAATGCTTGCAACGATAAATAATTGATATTATTGCATTTGCTTCTAACTCTATTCTATCATCTAAGCAATCATCAAAGGGTCGGTTATAGCAGCATACATCAAAATATACTTTCAATGCTTCACTTCCTTTTTTTATATTTACATTATATCAGAAATATGCAGATAACAAAACACTTCAACGCTCTACTCCAAACTTAAAAAAGATCATTTATCAATTTTACCTAACGGTTACAGAAATATCTCTGTTTTCCCTTCAATTCATTGCAGCTTTTATGGAAATGATTTGGTCTTGTGTATAGTGCACAAGGTGATATAATTTTATATATAGGTATTTTGTTAAAAATGACGGGAGCGGAGGCATCATGCTCAAAGGTATAGGAGTATCTTCCGGTGTTGCAATCGGTAAAATAAAAATAATTGAAGATGACAGGTATGCCATTGAAAAAAAAATTGTTGAAAATGAAACCATTGAATTGCAAAGGTTCAGCAGTGCTCTGGAAGCAAGCCGAAAGCAAATTCAAAAAATACATGACAAGGCAATGGCGGAAATCGGGAAAGATGAAGCGGGGATTTTTGAAGCTCATTTGATGATCCTTGAAGATGAGGCTTATATCAAGGAAATAGAGAAACTGATCCAGGATGAAAAGCTGAATGCAGAATTTGCAGCAGATAAGATAACCGGCAAATACATTGAAATGTTCAATGGCCTGGATGATGCATATTTAAAGGAAAGGGCGGCAGACTTAAAGGACGTTTCAACAAGAATTATCAGGAATATCCTCGGCATCACTATTAATGACTATAATTTAAAGGAAGAGGTTATCATTGCTGCTAATGATTTGACACCGTCAGATACGGCATCTTTGGATAAGAAATATGTTCTGGGATTCCTCACCGAAGAAGGAGGAGCTGCATCCCACTCCGCCATTATGGCCAGGACACTGGAAATTCCTGCAGTTGTCGGGGTTGAAGGTCTATTGGATTCCATCCGGAATAATGAATTCATTATTTTGGATGGTGATACCGGGGACATTATAAGTAATCCCGGTGTTAAGCAGTTGGAAAAATATAGTAATAAAAAAGAAAACCTGCTGAAATCAAAAAAAATATACAGCCAATATAAAGACAAGGAAACTGTCACAATTGATAATAAGAAAGTTGTGCTGGCAGCAAATATCGGCAGCCCGGCTGATCTGGATACAGCATTGAACAATGGTTGTGAGGGCATAGGATTGTTCAGGACAGAGCTGTTCTATCTTGAAAGAACCAGTTTGCCCTCAGAAGATGAACAATTTGAAGTCTATAAGTCACTGGCGGAAAAAATGGAGGATAAACCCGTAATCATAAGAACCCTGGACGTTGGCGGAGATAAGGAAATACCCTATATGGATTTACCCAAAGAAATGAATCCATTTTTAGGCTACCGGGCAATCAGGCTGTGCCTTGAAAGGGAAGATATATTTTTGACACAGCTAAAAGCCATATTAAGAGCAAGCTTTTATGGAAATATTAAAATTCTGTTTCCCATGATTTCCTCCATGGAAGAATTGATGCTGGCAAAAGAATTTGTTAAAAAAGCTGAAGCTGCCTTAACGGAAAAAGGTATTCCATTTAATGAAAATATTGAAGCAGGTATTATGATAGAAGTTCCGTCCGCAGCACTCATGTCGGGCTTAATGGCCAGGGAAGCAGACTTTTTCAGTATCGGAACCAATGATTTGATTCAATATACGTCGGCAGTTGACAGGGGTAATAAGAAAGTAAGCCACCTGTATACCGAATTCAATCCGGGTGTATTAATGCTGATTAAGCAGGTAATACAAAATGCACATAAAGAAGGAATATGGGTTGGCATGTGCGGAGAGGCAGCTTCCAACAGCAGGCTTGTTCCTTTGCTGCTGGCTATGGGTCTGGATGAATTCAGCATGAATTCTGCAAATATTCCCCAGATAAGGTGCTTGATCAACAACATGAAATATGAAGATGCAAAAAAATTGCTGGATGTATTGAATTATGGGTATATAGAAAAAATTAAGGATAAACTGGATCAATTCATTAAAGATAATTGTCAAATAAGGAGTGTTGGACCATGAAAAGATGCACAGTAACCATTATAAACGAAACAGGCCTGCATGCAAGACCGGCAAACCAGTTTGTGCAGGCCTCAAAAAACTTCACATCCGATATTACCATAAAAAAAGGTGATGCGTCCGTGGATGCCAAAAGCATTCTGGGTGTACTTACATTGGGTGCCGGCAAGGGGTCTGAAATCATAATAGAAGCAAATGGTGAAGATGAGGAAAAAGCTGTAGAGGCATTGGCTGAATTGATAGAGTCAGGTTTCAAAGAGTGATATTATGGCAAAAAGGTGAAAAACATGTATGTTCTAAACAAACGGCAAATTAACATTACAGGTTTTCTTCTTGAGCAGAATGTGTTTGTTGCGGCAAAAACCATTTCAGAGAAATTCAATGTCAGTGTTAGGACAATCAGATATGATATTGAACTAATTGAGGACTGGCTGAATCTGAACAATGCCGCATTGGTCAGAGTGCCCAAAATGGGCATTATGGTCAAGACAAATCTTCACAAGGATGTTTTATTGGAAAAGCTGAAATTTGTATCACTGGAAAACAGGATTTTATCGGAGAAGGAAAGAGTTACCTATATCGTACTGGAATTATTGTCCGATGAAACCGGGCTTTCTATTGCAGAAATAAGCACCCGACTATACCTCAGCAGGAACACAATAATGAAGGTTATAAAAAAGACCCGGGAATACCTGGCTGAGAATGATCTGGAACTGGTGAAGGTAAATGCAAAAGGATTCATTATCTCGGGAGATGAAGTCAAAAAACGGGAAATGCTGCTGAAGATATTTTTGGAGCTTCTGGATGTCAACAATATCATATTGGCAATGAACGACGAAGTGGTGTATAAGGATTTTATTGAATACTGTGAAAATAATTATCCCAGGTTTAAATTCCAGAATATTAAAATGATATATGCCGAAATAGTTAAAATTGAGGATGAATTTGACTTCCATCTTACAGATACGGAGCTGGCAAGGTTCACCATATATCTGATCATAATGCTGACCAGAAATGAAAGGAATGAGTATATAACTTATAAAGACACAGAAATACACAATCTGGAAGAATATGATATTGCGGTTAAAATGGCCGGACAATTAGGCAGAGCTTTTGATGTAAGCTTTTTGGCCGAAGAAATTGATGGTATTGCCAACTTTCTTGTCCAGGCAAAATCATTTTATGCCGACAGCAATATTCCGGTCGAGGAAATCAACCTTCGTTTCAATTTTAAAATACTGGATATCGCCAAACACATTATTGATTATTCACAGAATGAATTGAAAGTGAGCCTAGTAAATGATAATAAACTGTATGCAGACCTGGTACTGCACCTTAAATCAGCTATAGGCAGATACAGGAATAAAAAAGATATAAAAGGCATGTACACAGATGAAATTAAAAGTAAATTCCCATTGGTATTTCAAATAGTAAAGGAGAGCTTATACAGCCACAAGAACAAAGTTAGATTCAATGATGATGAGGTCGCTTATATAACGCTTCATATAAGAGCAGCATATGAGCGGAATTATCACGAAAATTATAAATCTTGTGTACTGGTTGTCTGCCAGGAAGGTGTTTCCCTGCTTAGTATACTTGTTACCAAGCTGCAAAGGAATTTTCCGGATTTGAAGCTTATCGAAACCTGTTCCGTATATGATTATGAAGCACATAAGAAAAAAATCGATCTCATAATCACAACAAACAGCTTCAAAACCAGGGATGCGGATGTCATTAAGGTAAGTCCGTTTTTGGAAGATGATGATATTGGCAGGATAACGGCAAAGCTTGCGAAGCTTAATAAATTCAAGCAAATTTATAAATATGACCAGATCATGGATATGAAAGAAGGCCGGATAATACTGCTGGAGCATTTGCTGTCTGTTGATATGATTGAGCTGGGTGTAAATGCGGACGATTGGGAAGATGCAATCAGAAAAGCATCCTCGCCCCTGCTTCGGTTTAATAAGATTACGGGGGCATATATTGATAACATGATTCAAGCTGTAAAGGAGCTGGGACCATATATTGTCATTATGCCCGGCATTGCATTTGCCCACGCCAGGCCCGATGAAAGTGTCAGGGAAACCTGTATGAGCATGATAACCCTTTCAGAGCCTGTTAATTTTGGAAGTAAACAAAATGATCCTGTGAGTATCGTATTTGCATTTGGTGCACAAAATGGAGACGATCACTTGAAAGCCCTGCAGGACCTGGCCAAATTTCTGATGTCGGAAGAAAATATCAGGTTTTTAAAAGAAGGAAGCAACAAGAAAACTATTCTCAATAAATTATTAAATATCTAGTGGTCTGTTAAGCTAATAATTCATAGTAAATAGCAGCATATTTTTCCTCATTACAGCGTTGTCGTCGGATTAAATATCTAGATATTTGCACCTCCTCCGCCTTGTACTGCGAAAAAATCTACTACAATTCAACCACAAATTATTAACTTAACAGACCACTAGTGGTCTGTAACACCTGTCCTTTATCTTTATACGGTAGTATGATAAAATTATATTACACTTTAAACACACATCTAATGAACAGAGTAAAGAATTAATTATATTTTTTACGGATTGGTGATTAAAATGAAATCAATTTTAGACGAAACGAAAATATTTATACATACAGCAAAGTTTTCTAAAGTAGATTCAAGATGGTCAAGAAAGGTTTTTCCTTATCCCCATCACAGGATTTATTATGTTACTGGAGGGGAAGCCAGGCTGGTATTGAACGATAGAAAGCTCAAGCTTAAAAAAGGTCATGTTTATCTCCTTCCTGCCTTTAGCCTGGTTAAAGCTGTCTGTAAAAATTTCATGAGCTATTATTACATTCATTTCCAGTCAGTACTAGGCTTTGAATACAACATATTTGAAATATACAAGCTAAATCTGGCTGTAAAAGCAAAAAAAAATACCAGAAAGCTATTTAAAAATATCATTGAAAACTATGAAAACAGCTCATTATCTTCGGGACTTCTTACAACAGGTTCATTCAAACTAATACTTGCTCCTTTTTTCTCAGGGGTATCATTGCCGGAATCAAATACTAAAAGATTTTATGAAATCTTATCATATATTGAAAACAACCTTACAAAAAAAATTGAAATCAGCATACTGGCAGAAATAATGGAGCTTAATACTGTATATTTTTCCAATCTTTTTTCCAAAACCTTTGGTCTTGCACCCAAACAATACATAATCAAAAAACGTCTTGAAAAAGCCCAGCTGCTCCTGGCCAATACAGATAAAAAGGTTAAGGAAATAGCCTTTGAATCTGGCTTTGACAGCGAAATGTATTTCTCCAGATTATTCCGCAAAAAAACGGATATCACCCCTGGCGAATACAGGAAGCTTTTTATCTCATAAAATAAACTATTGATATAATCAATAATACTGCCTCCATATATATGTTTGACTGGTATTTATAATCTTTTTATCGAACAGCTTTATTATGATTTCCCATTGACTCACCTAGTACCTTGAGTCATCTAAAAGTATTGTTTTGCAACGGTCTGATTTTCGCAATCCTTCGTTGTCGTCAATCGGAATCCGGCACTTACTTATTAAGTC
>JANQLN010000025.1 GCA_028280575.1 Clostridia bacterium | reverse complement strand
TGATTACAACTATATTGTACAAGAAAATGTTAGTGTATAGGTTCTTGAAAAAGGTGTAATTTGCGGCAGGGAGGCCGCAAGCCGGCATCTGAACTACGGGTGGGGAATATGCCGGGTAACCTTTTTCAAGGTTCTAGACACTTACATTTTCTTAATGATTGGACTGATAAATGTTTCATTATACGCTTAAATTTATACCTATTTTTAAAAAATGGGGATGCTCAAATTCTCGAATTTTAAGCATTCACTTTATTAGTTTTCATACTATTGGTCCTAACAGCATTATTTCCTCATTATTATTATATATAGTATTAAACTGTGATATTTGCAGGGGATTTTCGCCCAGGCCTGTTTCGATGGTATAGCCGGGTCTGTTGTATTCTTGTATGAACCAGTCCTTATAGCCTGCATATGCGGCTGCATAAGGAACGTCGGTAACTGTGTATCCGCTGGCCCGGGAAAAAACCTGCGCTATTGGAAAAGCCCCTGGCGGGTTATAATCAAGATACTTCCAGTAAATAACTCTGCCCTGCGTATGATAGGCATTTACAAGCTTGAAATCAAACCAACGCGTAAAGCTTGTTAAAACACGTGTTTCAGGTTCGGATAACGGAGACGGGCCTCCATACCTTGTAGGCCCGGGACCAAAAATACCTAATGAAGCTTCCTGTTCTTTTCCCAATTCCCAACTGGCCGGATAGTTCCGGTTAAGATCTACGCCTCTGATATTTGCATTCCAAACCTCAGAAAATGGCTGTCCGGTTTTATTCCACTGCATAAGCTGCCGGTAATAAGGATTATCCGGCTTCAACCCGTTAAGAACCAGGTCTACTCCATCAGGATTTACCATTGGCATTATATATATGCTGCCCGTATTCCACAATTGCCTTATATTATATCCCCTTATAAAGCTGCCGGCTGAATAGGCCTTCAAATAGTTTTCCGCAAATTTCATAAGAACGGGTGCATTAATCCATTCCAGGGAATGGTGTGCACCATTATAGAATACATTTACAGGTCCCTTGCCAAGTTTTAAATAATACAGATTTTTGCCGAGTACGCTTTGTCCCGCTACATCTGTTTCAAGAAACGGATACCTGGCTTTAAGCCCTCTTATGTCTCTTTCCATTATTTCATATGTATAGTCAATATCTGTAAAGACTACGTCGATTCCATATGGAACAATTACCCGTTGCCCAATAATCAGATTATAAGGATTTATCCCCGGATTGGCGGTTATAATACTGTTCAAAGTGGTATAATATCTGCGGGCAATATTATATAATGTATCTCCGGCTTTAATATAATATACGTCATAGCCCTGCAGGAATCTATTAAATAAATTCCAGGTAGAAGGTCCCACAATACCGTCAACCAACAGACCATTGTCCCGTTGAAATGCTCTAACCGCCTGCCCGGTCATATTTCCGAAAATCCCGTCAATTGGCCCCGGTGTATAACCTGTTCTATAAAACAGGCTTTGTATAAGCTTTACATTAGGACCTGCCGAACCTGTTTTTAATGTTTCCATAATATTAATCTCCTAATAAACAATATGGCTCCCGCACCGACAAGCACGCGCATATTGTTATAGTATGCATTAACCATACTATATACTATTTAAAAGAGAAAAATTATGTTACCTTCCAAAAAGCTGCCTTATGGGAATTATGGCCGCACCCGCTGCAGATGTTTTTTCTCCCATCCGGGACTTGAGAATTGTTACATCTGAAGACGGTAAATCCAGGGATTTGCTTTTTACAACCTCCTTCAAATGCCGGTCCACAATATGGGAATAAGCAGTATAGTCCTTTCCGATTATCACAGCTTGAGGATTTAAAAGATTTACAACATTTGATATTGCAATACCAAGATATTCTGCGGTATCAATAAGTATATCCATACAGATATTATCTCCCCCTTCGGCCTCCTTTACTATATTGGAAAGGGTCAACCCGTTTGTATCGTAATTATCAAGGGCAGATCCGGCCCCCTCCATTATAATTCGTTTTGCCCGGGATATTATACTGTTTGTTGATGCCAGTGCTTCAAGGCATCCATAATTGCCGCAGCCACACCTGGGTCCGTTCTCATCTACTACAAAATGTCCCAATTCTCCTGCTGTCCCGCTTTTCCCCCTGTATAACCTTCCGTCTATAAAAATACCCGCTCCTATACCGGATTTGATGTTAATACAGACAAAATTATCAAATCCGGTGCATAATCCTATCCAATTCTCACAAATGGCGGAAGACATTGCTTCGTTCTCAATATATACAGGTTTATCAACAATTTTTTCAATTTCACCCTTTAAATTTACATTTTTCCAACCCAGGTTTGGTGCCAGGACAATACTTCGGTTTGAAGAGTCTATAAGGCCGGGAATAGATATGCCTATACCAATAAGCTTATCCTTAAGGTGTAAGTTTTCAGCAAATATATCATCCAGTGCAGAAGCTATTAATCCCTTTGCAAGCTTGAAATCTGTCATATCAAAGCCAAGTGTTCTTTCTAAAACAATAGCCCCCGTAATATCACACACAACTACCGTCAACATGCTGGTATCCACATCAATTCCTATGGAAAACCAGCTGTTTCTTTTAAGCTCAAGCAGAATTGGCTTTCTTCCTCCCGTAGATTTGCCTTCTCCTGTTTCACATATATATCCTTTGCTTAATAGAGCAGAAACAACAGTTCCTGCTGCTGTTGCAGACAATCCTGTTGATTCTGCCAGATCACTTCTGGATACCCTTTTTTTTATTCGTATTTCATCAAGGATTCTCTCTTGATTATATTTTTTTAAAAACCTGTTGTTACCGGTCCTGCTGTTGTTCATCTGCTCCCCTTTTCAAATCCATACCTGTAATTTATTATTCGTTTTCAAGTTTCTTAAACTCATTTTTAAGCGAGTTGTACAAGGAGGTATAGATACCATAAGCCTTACCATATTTATCCGTCATGTACGTATTTACCCCTTGCCTTGTCTTAACTTCGATAGAAGCTTCGCATGCTTCTTCCACACTATTATATACTCCGGAACCCACTCCTGCAAGGAGTGCAACACCCAGGGCAGGCCCTTCGCTGGAATTAATCGTAACAATCTCCGAACCAAATACATCGGCCTGCATCTGCCTCCACATCCTGCTTCTACCTCCGCCTCCGGATGCCCGGACTTCATTAATTGCCACGCCCATGTCTTTGATTATTTCAAGGCAGTCTTTCAGGCTGAATACAACTCCCTCCATCACAGCTCTTATCATATCATTCTTATTATGCCTTGCAGATAATCCAAAGAACACTCCCCTTGCGTCCGGGTCCAGATGAGGAGTCCTCTCCCCCATCAAATAAGGCAAATAAACCAGTCCGCTGCATGCCGCATCTACTCTTTCAGCTTCCTGGTCCATTAATATGTATGGATCTATTCCCATAAGCCCGGCTACTCTTTTTTCCTCAATACAAAAATTATCCCTAAACCATTTTAAAGACAAGCCTGCGGCTTGTGTAACTCCCATTAAATGCCAGGTACCCGGTACGGCATGGCAAAAAGTATGTACTCTTCCCTGCGGATCAATATTTATATCTTTTGAAAATGCAAATACAACACCGGAGGTTCCTATTGTAGAAGAAATAACCCCGGGTCTTACTATACCGTTTCCAACTGCTCCGGCAGCCTGGTCTCCGGCCCCTCCCACAACAGGCGTACCTTTTGCAAGTCCTGTAAGTTCTGATGCAGGCTTGTTTACCTTTCCTGTTACTTCAGGAGATTCATATACCTTACCCAAAAGGCTGCTATCTATATCAAGCTTATCAAGCACTTCAGCACTCCATTTCCTGTTGGGAACATCTAAAAACTGCATGCCGCTGGCATCTGATACCTCAGTAGCAAACTCACCTGTGAGCTTAAACCTTATATAATCCTTTGGAAGCATAATTTTTTTGGTTTTTTCATAAATACCAGGTTCATTATTTCTTATCCACATCACTTTCGATGCGGTAAAACCTGTCAATGCGGGATTTGCAGTCAATTCCACAAGTCTTTTTGCTCCAACCAGTTCAGTTATCTGTCTGCATTCTTTTGCACTTCTCTGGTCACACCATATAATTGATTTTCTAAGCACATTATCATTTGCATCAAGCAGCACAGCACCATGCATTTGTCCAGAAAGTCCCACACCTTTTATTTCAGATGCATTTAAACCGCTCTTACCAATAACTTCTTTAACCGTATAACATACAGCTTTCCACCAATCTTCAGGGTCCTGCTCTGCCCAGCCAACCTTTGGCTGGTACATTGGATATTCGTATAATGCGCTTTCCAAGGTTTTACCCCTGCCGTCAAATAATACGGCTTTTGTACCCGAAGTTCCAATATCAATCCCCAGCAAATAAGACATTTTAAATACCTCCAATTAAACTTTTTAATATTATATTAACAAGTATATAGCTTTATCTGAACTTTTTCAAGATTTGGTATGATTATTCACTCACTGTAAAAGCAATTTCCCCCTGTAAATTCTCTTAAAATGGAGTTAATAGGTATCTCATCACATTTTACCGGGAGGAAGTAGCCAAGCAGCTCTAAAAGCCTTTTTGCTTCGGAATATTCCTGTTCGGATTTAGTGATCTCTTTTAAAAGGGGTTCCGCTTTTGTCTTTAGAACACCCAGTTCGTATTTTAGCGATGAGTTAAACATCACATCCGCCGTTTCCTGGTAAGGAAAAATCCATTTTTTTTCGCCCCGTCTTACAGAAGCCCACATTTTAATAGTGCCTGACGCGTGCATCCCTCTAAACTGGTTATCTCTGACTATCCTTCTTATAAGGCGTGTATCCGTAGAGGGTATCCTGTTATGGTCGTCAATATTAAGTGAAGTGAGAGCACTTACATATATTTTAAATTTACTCTCTCCCGGCACGTTTCGGGAAATATTTTCATTTAATCCATGAATCCCCTCAACTATAAGTATATTATTGTCATCAATTTTGAGTACTCTGCCTCTTTCCTTTCTTTTTCCCGATGGAAAATCAAATATGGGAATTTCAGATTTTTGTCCCTTTGTCAGCACATAGATATGATTGTTAAAAAGCTCTACATCAATAGCCTCCAGGGATTCAAAATCAGGTTTACCCTGTTCGTCAACCGGTGCATTCTCCCTGTTCCTATAATAATCATCCAATGATATTGTTACCGGTTTTAATCCGTTAACTCTAAGCTGTACCGATAATCTGTGTGCAAAGGTTGTTTTGCCTGATGATGAAGGTCCTGCAATAAAAACAAGTCTTTTTCTGTTTTTTGTGATCATATCCGCAATTTGAGCAATTTTTTTTTCATGCAAAGCTTCCGCTATTCTAACCAGCTCACATACATTACCGCTTTTTATAATTTTATTTAAGGAGCCCATATTTTCCACATCAAGAATTTTACTCCAATTCTTGTACTCTTCAAAAATGAAAAACAGCTTTTTCTGTTCTTCAAATTCAGGTATATTTAACGGATCATTCTTCTGCGGATGCATTAATACAAATCCGGGAGAATATAAAATCAGGTTGAATTTATCTACGTATCCTGTATCAGGTGCCATATAACCATAAAAATAATCGGAAAAACCGTCACATTCATACAGGGTAACATGAGGTTTTAATCTGTGCTCTATAGCATGATATCTGTCCATTCTTCCTGCCTGTTTGAAATATTTTCTGGCTTTTTCCATTGGAACAGTCTTTTTTTCAAAAGGAATTCTATTTTTTATGATTCTGCCCATTCTTACTTTTATTTTTTCAAGTATGTCTTTATCCGGCTTTATATTGTCATCAATCTCACAATAAAGCCCCTGCTTGCTAAGGGAATGATATATCTTGACTTTCCAGTTCGGATACAGGTCATGGAATGCTTTGATCATAACAAAAGTGAGGCTTCTTTGATAAATCCTTATTCCATCGCTTTTTGTAAGATCAATAAACTGGACCCTGCAGTCCCCTTTCAGCTTATGGCTAAGCTCTTTTATATCGTTATCAGCCTTGGCAGCCACAATTTTGGAAGCATACCTGTCCTGGTATTTATCTGCAAGGTCTTTAAGAGAAGATTCCTTATCGGTTAAAGCTTCAGTTCCATCAGGAAAAACAATCTTAATTTTTTCTAAACCGCCTGTCATTTAACAGCCCCCTTTTGTAACATTATACTATAAAAGTTAAGAATTTTGGCAATGAAAAAAACGGTAATGCAAAAAAAAATTTTGCTTATGCCATGATTTTGATGAAGTATAACATTACAGCAAAAAAAAAGAGCTTCTACAAACAAAGCCCTTAATAGAGCAATTTGAGTTGTTATGATTTTCTTAATGGAGCATACTAAATTTAGTAGTATGAATAATAAGCATATACAACATTTAGTATGCTCCTCGCTTGAATTTGATTAAGGCGC
>JANQLN010000006.1 GCA_028280575.1 Clostridia bacterium | reverse complement strand
GGATGGTGAATATGCCGGGTAGCCTTTTTCAAGGTTCTAGACACTTACATTTTCTTAATGATTGGACTGATAAATGTTTCATTATACGCTTAAATTTATACCTGTTTTAAAAAATAGAAAAACCCAAAAACAATTTTTGTTTTATCGGTTTTTATATGTAATAATTATAATTTGCTTTCATCATATACCTCCTGTTCTTCCTCCAATACTTTTTTAAGCCATTTATTGTCATGAAGCGGTTTTTGATAGTCCCATCTCCTTTTCCACTGCTCCCATACTTCCGGCTGAGTGACAAATGTTTCAAATTCGATTTCAATTTCCTTTTGCATTATTTTATCATCTTTTGTATAGATGCATATGTCATTGATATTAATGGAACTATAGAATGTAAGCATTCTTAATATATAACTATTTAAAATATTTTCTCCATCCCCTTTTTTAATCAGGCCTTTTTCCATAAGGCTTTTCTGAATGGAATAGCCCAGCTTTTTTGCCATACTGTTATTGAAATTATCTATATCATCTTTTACCGACAAATTAAGCCCTCCTTTTAAAGGTTTATTATAAGCCTACAGCAAAAAATACTTTCAAAGTTTTCTCGCTGCAAGTATGTTAACATAGAATTTTTGCTGTAACAATTATAATAAATTTTAACCAATGAATAAATAGGCATATATGCTTATTTTAAAAAACTTTAAAAAAATGCAATTTTGACAAGAAATTTTAATTGTAATACAATTTAATACAGCAGATGTTATTATGCTTACGGAAAGAATAGGAAAAGTTATCAATAATCATAATAATATAATACTTAAGCAATTTCACTAAGGAGGATATTAATGGAAATACTTATTGCAGTAGTTATTTTACTCGGTATATTTGAATTTACAAACAGGCTTAGTTACAGGTATTTTAAAAACAAGACCCTTAAGGAAAGAAAATGGGATTTGAATATCTGCTGTGGCAAAACGGATGGCGGAGGCATAAATGCAGATATATTCAAGCATGAATCGGTTCCAAACTTTCTTTATGTCAGCGATATATACAACCTGCCATTTGAAGACGGGCAATTTGAGCATGTACTCTGCTCTCATACCCTGGAGCATGTTGAGGACCCCGAATTATTCTACAATGAATTAAAAAGAGTAGGAAAACATGTTATATTGCTTCTACCACCATTATGGGATATTACCGCAGTGTTGAATTTCTTTGAACACCGCTGGATATTCCTATGCTCCAGGACAAGGTATGATTATCTACCGAAATATATAGAGCTCCCTTTTTCAAGGCAGATACAAAAAAAGCGGGGCCAGACAATCAGTGCGTGAGCTTTTTTGCCATCCGGCAAAAGCATGCCTGCTGACACAAACCCTTAAGAATGCTTTTGCACAATGGGCTTGAGGGTTATTATTTTATGATGTATTCCTTACCGGTCAGCCTGTTATTAAATTGTAAAGCTCCATATAGCTTTGTGCCGATTTTTTCCATGAAAAATCCTGCAGCATTGACTTTCCGACAAGCTTTTTCCATTCAGCAGGCTTTGACCTGTACATTATAACAGCCCTGTTTACTGCATCCAGTAACATATCGGCAGAAAATTCAGCAAAGGAAAACCCATTGCCTTTTACCGGATTCATGTTATAATCCGTAATTGTTTCAGCGAGCCCGCCTGTTGCTCTCACAACGGGCACAGTGCCGTATCTAAGGCTTATCATTTGGCCCAATCCACAGGGCTCAAACCTGGAAGGCATTAAAAACATGTCACATCCGGCATATATCTTTTGCGCCAGACCAGCATTAAAACCAATATGAAGGCCCAGTTTATCCGGATAGACTTTTTTAAGCTCATTGAAACCATTTTCATAATATGGGTCACCTGTACCCAGCAAAACAAATTGAATGTCCTGTTCCATCATATCCTTAAACTTATCCATAATCAAATCAAGACCCTTTTGCCCCGAAAGCCTTGACACCACACCAAGAAGAGGAACATCACTTTGTGGAAGTCCCATCTCTTTCTGCAGGCTCTTTTTATTTTCATATTTCTTATGGATGGTATCTTTTGAATAATTAAAGTAAATATGGGGGTCCTTTTCAGGGTCAAAAAGCTCATAGCCCAAACCATTTAAAATACCAGACAAATCCTGTGACCTGTTTTTTAAAATCCCGTCCATACCTTCGCCATAATTGGGTGTTTGAATTTCTTCGGCGTATACACGGCTGACCGTATTTATTTTATCCGAAAACACCAACCCGCACTTCATAAAGCTGAACATACCGTAAAATTCCGATGTTTCGGGAGTAAATAAGTGCCCGGAAAGGTTGAATAAATTAAAAACCTCTTTTGGAAAGTTGCCTTGATATTTAAGGTTATGGATTGTAAAAATAGAGGCTACATCCTTGTAAAAATCAATATTTTTGTAATTTTCCTTTAATAACATGCAGACCGGACCTGTATGCCAGTCGTTACAGTGTATTATATCAGGCTTAAAACCAAGTTTCGGGAGCATTTCAAGCACTGCAAAACAGAAAAAAGCATATCTTCTTGCATCGTCAAAATAGCAGTAAATGCCATCCCTGTCAAAGTAGTTGTAATTATCAACAAAATACACCGGCACATTGTCATTCATTTTTGTTTCCCTTATAATACATGTTTCTATTTTTGTACCTACTCTCACAGGAAAATCAGTTAAATATTCCATCTTGGCATCAATTTGCCTGTACCTGGGCATTACAACTCTCACATCTGCACCCAGCCCGGCCAGGGCCGGAGGAAGGGAGCCGGCCACATCTGCAAGCCCGCCCGTCTTTGCATAAGGTGATACTTCTGCAGAGACAAAAAGTATTTTCATTTTATTATTTTCAAACATTTCAAACCTCCTATTTCCAGTTACAATATATTTACCCCTCAACGCATAAATGTATCACAAGTATATAACATTTTCAATGTCCTATTATTTGAATTTCCCCATTTTTTTAGTAACGATTGAATTTAGCAGTATGAATATAAGGTAACAAAAAGAAGGCAAATACACCTTCAGGGTATATTTGCCTTAATCTATTTGAACAAACCGTCACAGATTCATACTACATCATCCCACAGTCTTCCACCCGCTAAATATGAATATCCAAAACTATATGAAACGGCTTTGATTCTAAGCATTATTACGTTACATATAGTAAGAACAAACTTATGGGATGGTGTACCAGTTCATGATTTATGCAACAGTTTAGGTTGACATTTTACTGTTTGTCTTCACCTAACTCAACATTAAATGTCATTTCCTTGTCTCCCTCAGTTAGGTTATCTATCCTGTATATCTTGATTTCGACAACATCACCAGGCTTGTGCTTGTTCTTTTGTTCTTCCAGCTCCTCAAAGCTTTTTATTCGTACCCCGTTAAAATGGGTTATAATATCACTTGCTTTGATACCTGATTTATATGCTCCTGTAAACGGTAATACCTCATATACCAGCACTCCCATAGGGACGTTATTTCTTTCCGCAAGCTCTTCTGTAAGTCTTGGGTCATTTTTGATTCCAAGGAGAGGTCTTCCCTTTACATATTTATGCTCTATAAGGCTTTCGTATATTTCCTTTGCCTGGTTTATGGGTATGGCAAATCCAAGTCCTTCATATCCGGCGGCCACAATTTTTATTGTATTCACTCCTATAACCTCTCCGGCTGAATTAACCAGTGCACCGCCGCTGTTACCCGGATTAATTGCCGCGTCCGTCTGTATAAGCGTAAACTCCTTTTCGTCTGCCTCAATGGTCCTATCCAGTCCACTTATTATGCCGGCTGTCACCGAACCCATAAAACCGCCCGGATTACCTATGGCTACCGCAAGCTCCCCGGGTTTCAAATTGTCCGAATCTCCCATATCTGCGGCAGGTAAGCCGCTTCCGTTTATTTTAAGTACGGCAAGGTCTGTTCTGGAATCTCTTCCTATAACAGTTGCCTCATATGCTTTGTTCTGGTCATTCCATAAAACAACCTCAATTTTTGAATCATTTTGTAATTTATTACTATTCATACTTTCCATTGCAGCTTCAATTACATGATTATTGGTTAAAATATAACCATCCTCCCTTATGATGATTCCAGAGCCTTCGCCGCTGCCTTCTCTTTGTCCGAAAAAGAAGTTATAATGATTTGCCTTTACCCTTATACCCACAATGGAAGGGCTGACTTTTTCAGCTATAGCAATTATGGGGCTGTCTGTTTTTTCAATCTCCACTTTTTTATAGGTTACATCATTTTCGTTTACTACAATAGAATTGCTTGCCGGACTTTGGGATACCATTTTGCTAAAATAACTGTTTACCGAAGGCTGAATAGCAGGTGCTACAAATTGGAACACCGTAAACACAATTCCACCGCCCAGTATGGAGCTTATAATGGCCACCATAACAAGGTGGATAATCCCAATTTTTTTGGCTGTTCTCTTTTCTTCGTGCTTTTCTTTATAGTACGGCTGGTATCTAACCTGAGGATAATAGCCATCATTATTATTTTTATTTTCCTTATTTTCAAAAACATCGTAATCTTTATCATCCATTTTACTCACTCCCTGTATAAAAATTTATTACATATAGATTGTAAAACATTTTTTTGAAGCAATTATGAACAATTTGTTAATTTTGATCATTACTAAGCGAGAGATTTTAGCTAAAACGGTTTTTTTCGCCGTATTATTGTAATTTAATGAATCAGTGCCTTTGAGAGGGTAAATGTAAATTTAGTACCCCTGTCCCGGGAGCTTTCCACCCAGATTTCCTGGTTAAGCTCATTTATTAAATTCTTTATTATTGCAAGGCCCAGGCCTGTTCCCGAAGTGTCTTTACCTCTTGATTTATCAGCTTTATAAAATCTTTCCCATATCCTGTTGATTTCATCCGTACTTATACCTACACCGTTATCCTCTACAGATATTCTGATTAAATTATCCTGCTCTTCAGTGGATATTCGTATTTTCCCCTTTTCCGGAGTAAATTTTGCCGCATTATGCAAAAGGTTCAACAGTACTCTTTCAACAGCATCGGAATCTGCCCTTACAAATGTTTTTTCGGCACAGAAATTGGCTTCTATTTCAATATTTTTCTTTATAATCATTGCTTCCAACTTTATAATACAGATACGGATAAGCTCATTAATTTCGAAATTTTTATACTCCAGCTTAACATCACCCGACTCCATCCTTGCCAGGTGAAGCAAATCATTTACAAGTCTTGTAAGCCTTGTTGTCTCATCCCTGACTATTGAAAGATACTTTTCATGCTTTGCAGCAGGTATCGTACCGTCCAAAATACCTTCGACAAAACCCTTAATGGAGGTCATAGGTGTTTTGAGCTCATGGGAGACATTGGCTATAAACCCCCTTCTCATCTCTTCAAGATTTTTAAGCTCAAGCACCATCCGGTTAAAGCTGTCGGCTAAATCCCCAATTTCGTCCTTTGAAATTGTATTTATCCTTTTGCTGAAATCTCCATCTGCTATTTGCCATGCAACATCAGTGATCTGCTTAATAGGCCTGGACAGCTTCCTTGAAAAAAAATATACTAAAATAATGGAAATAATAGTTGAAATTCCTGTGGAAAGGAGGAAAAATTTTAGAACCATTGCTCTTGCCCTTTGTACTTCGGGAATTGGAGTATTCAGGTATACGGCTCCTATGGTTTTGTCATTATAAATCAAAGGTATCTGTATGGTCAGCCACGGCATTCCAGTTAACTCAAAAAGTCCATAGAAATAACCTTCTTCCCTTATTGTAGCATCCGTAGCCTGCATGACTTTTTCGTATTGCCTTTTATCGGGTAAAAAATAATTCCCGCCTTCATTTCTCATTTTTTCAAGAATTTCCAAGGGAATACCCTGTCTTACCCACAAATCTTTTGTAATACGCACTTGACCATTAATATCTATTATCCATATGTAAATCTGTTCATTTTCAAATATACGCAGCAGGTCTGTAAACGCAGACATAAAAAGCGGATTATCAATGTTGTCCACATTTTTTTCAAAGCTCCTTTTGACATAAACTCCGCTCTTTTGCATCAACCCGTCCTTTTCTTCCAGCATGTAATCCGTTAGAAAAAAATACATCATTACTCCTGTTATTGAAAATCCAACAAACAATATAAAAGCAAATGCTGCCAGAAGCTTTTGAAATATACTTTTAAACATTACTTCACCTCGAACTTGTAACCTACTCCCCACACTGTTTTCAACTGCCATTTTTGGTCGCGCAGTTCGATTTTTTCCCTCAGTCTTTTTATATGAACGTCTACGGTCCGAGAATCGCCATAAAAATCAAATCCCCAAACCCTTTCAAGAAGCTGCTCTCTCGTGTAAACCTTATTGGGATTTGATGCGAGAAAGAAAAGCAATTCCAATTCTTTAGGGGGGATATCAATAGTTTTCCCCATAACCTTAAGGGTATAGTCAGATTTGTTAATGACAAGATTTGGATAAACTACCTCCTCAAACACCTTATCACTGTGGTTGTACCTTCTTAAAATAGCTTTGACCCTTGCCACAAGCTCTTTTGGCTCAAAAGGCTTCACAATATAATCATCTGCTCCCAGCTCAAGTCCAAGCACCTTATCAAAGGTTTCTCCCTTTGCGGTAAGCATAATAACAGGTATGTCGCTGATTTTCCTTATATCCCTGCAAACCTGCCATCCATCTGCTCCCGGAAGCATTATGTCAAGTATTACAATATCGGGTGCAAATTCAGAAAATGAAGAAATTGCCCTGTTTCCGTTATAAACTGTTTTAATTTCATATCCTTCTTTTTCAAGGTAAAGTTTAATTAATTCACATATGTTTACATCGTCATCAATAACCAAAACCCTGTTTTTAATTGACATAACTCCCCTCTCTATTCCTCCAACCAGATACTTTTGCCTAATAACTTGTGATTATACCAAAACTTTTCTAGTTAATTATTTCATTTCCCGGTGCTATGCTGTGCAGTACTATATTGTTTATTTTTACTTCTTCCAAAAGCTTTTTTTGCTGCTGCCTTAAAATATTTAATTCACTCATAAGCTGTTTTTGATTATCCGTAATAACTTTGACAAATTGCTTAAGTTCATTTAGTTCTAAAAGAATTTCATTATTTTTATCTTTTACATTCCCATCCATAATATATCATCTCCATTTATCTTTATACTATTGTTCAATATTATTTTAATATAAATGTAATCATATATTATCATATATAAATTTTTTTTCAAATATAAAATTACTTTTGAGCATTCCCCAATTTTAACATTGAGAAGATTTATGTGTCTAATGCTCCTTTTAAATCGGAAACAAATGCTCCGACCTTTTCCAGGGCTTCATTCAAATTTTTGCTGTCTTCAATTTTTTTAACTACAGCACTTCCCACTATAAGCCCGTCACTAAAATCTTTAAGCCGGCGGATATGCTCCGGGGCGGATATACCAAATCCTAATGCTGTCGGCAGGCTTGTATATTTTTTAACAGTTTTTATAAAGTGTTCAAAATCCGTATTGAACTCATTTCTCATACCTGTTACACCCAGGGAAGTTATACAATATATAAATCCTTTAGGATTTTTAAGCATCTTTGAAAGCCTGTTTTCAGAGGTAGGAGAAACAAGTGTAATAACATGAACATTATGCCTGGCGGCAAATTCATCAACCTCCCATCTTTCTTCAAAGGGAAGGTCAGGTATGATAATTCCGTCAACGCCTGTTATATTTAAATCGTTAAAGAATTTATCCACACCATATTGAAGTATACAGTTAAAATACACCAAATAAATAATTGGTACATTTACACTTTTTCTTACGGTTTTGACAATGCCCATAATATCTGATATTTTTATTTTTTTTGAAAGCGCCCTGCTATGTGCCCTTTGTATTACGGGTCCCTCTGCTACCGGGTCAGAATATGGAATTCCTATTTCTACAATATCGGCTCCTCTGGACACCATTTCCTTAACAAGCACGGAAGTTGCTTCAATGTCCGGGTCTCCTGCCGCTAAATAGGTTATCAGGGCTTTCCTGTTTTTTAATTTCAACTCATTAAACTTTTCATCAATTCTATTCAACAAATCATCTCCCCCAGGAAGCAGGTTTTCTTTTTAACTTATGCTGCCAAACTGTTTTCCTAATACAATTACAACACTTCTTTTTCATATTCCGCAACCGGGTAGACATCCTTATCTCCTCTGCCTGAAATATTGATTACAATAATTTTGTCTTTTTTCATACCCGGAGCTATTTTTATTGCATGGGCAAGAGCGTGTGCACTCTCTAATGCAGGCAGAATTCCTTCCGTACGCGTAAGATATTTTAATGCGTCCACTGCCTCTTTATCTGTTACAGATACATATTCCGCTCTTTTTATTTCATGCAGGTATGAATGCTCCGGTCCTATGCCAGGATAATCAAGGCCTGCTGATATGGAATGCACGGGATTTATTTGCCCGTCCCCATCCTGGAGCAGGTATGTCTTCATCCCGTGTATAACACCAACACTGCCTCCGCTGATAGCAGCCGCATGCTTTTTTGTACTTAGCCCCTCCCCTCCGGCCTCAACACCTATCATTTTTACAGCCGTATCTTTTATAAAGGGATAGAAAAGTCCTATAGCATTACTTCCTCCGCCGACACATGCCACAAGACAATCAGGAAGCCTGCCTTCCAAAAGTGCTATCTGCTTTTTGACTTCATTGCCTATTATACTCTGAAAGTCCCTTACCATGGTTGGATATGGATGGGGTCCCACCACCGACCCTATGAGGTAAAAGGTATCCTCTACTCTTCTGGCCCAATGCCTTAGTGCTTCATTTGTAGCATCCTTTAAAGTCCCTGTCCCTGAACTTACTCCCGTTACACCGGCACCCAGCAGTCTCATCCTGTATACGTTCAATCTTTGTCTTTTCATATCCTCAGCACCCATAAAAACTTCACATTCAAGCCCGAATAATGCTGCTGCCGTTGCTGCCGCAACTCCATGCTGCCCTGCTCCGGTTTCTGCAATAATCCTTTTTTTACCCATTTTTTGGGCAAGCAGTGCCTGCCCCAGCACATTGTTTATTTTATGAGAACCGGTATGGTTAAGGTCCTCCCTTTTAAGGTAAATCCTGCCACCTCCCAGGTCACCGGTCATATTTTTTGCATAATATAAAAGTGAAGGCCTGCCTGCATAATTTTTGAAAAGGTTGGAAAGCTCTTTTTTAAATTGACTGTCTTCGGATATTTTACCATAGCTTTGTTCCAGTTCCCCAAGTGCCCTCATTAGAGTCTCTGCCGAATATTGTCCGCCAAACTCTCCAAATCTTCCCTTTAAGCTATCATACATAAAATCACTCCGTTTCCCTTACCGCATCGACAAACTGCTTAATCTTTTTTAAATCCTTCACTCCATTTGTTTCCACACCACTGCTTACATCAACTCCATAAGGCCCGGCGGCATTTATAACCTCCTTGACATTCCCTGCCTCCAGCCCCCCTGCTATAATAATATTAGAGCAATTAATACCGTCCAGCAATTCAATATCAAATTTTTTTCCGGTTCCCCCGTACGAGTCCGGGCTCCATGTGTCCAGCAGTATTCTATCGGCACATTTGTATAATGCACGCTTTTCCTTCCAGCTGTGATCCCTCACCCTCAATACCTTCCAAATCCGGATACTGCCGTTTATTAAAGCCTTCAGTTTTTCTATATAATCCAAAGATTCATCTCCATGTAACTGCAGCACGTCCAGTCTGCACAGCTTCAAGCAATGAGTTAAAACATCAACTTTTTCATTTACAAAAACCCCGACCTTCCCGATGCTTCCATCAATAATCCCGCCAAGCTCCTGAGCTTTTTTTGCAGAAATATACCTTGAGCTTTTTTTTGCAAATATAAATCCCATATAATCGGGCTTGTATTTATTAAGGTACATTATTTCTTCAGTTTTTGTTATACCGCAGATTTTGACTTTTACCATTCGTATTCCACCCTTTGCACAAAAGAGAATTCTTGTTCTTTTCCCTCAACTCATCAAGCTTTTTACTGATGCTTTCGGCTCTCATTAATGATTCGCCAATTAAAACTCCATCAACGCCCAGCCTCTCAAGAAAGCTCATATCCTCATAAGTATTAATACCGCTTTCACTTACAACAACGCGGTCATTCGGGATATAGTTCAAAAGCTTTTCAGTGGTACTTATATCTACTTCAAATGTACCAAGGTCCCTATTATTTATCCCGATTATTTTTGCACCTGATTTCACCGCCCTCTTTGTTTCTTCAATATCGTGGGCTTCAACCAGGCAATTCATTCCCAATATTTCAGCTACTGTCTGAAATTTCTTAAGCTCTTCGTCCGTAAGGATTGAGGTAATCAGCAATACTGCATCAGCACCAAGGAAAGCCGACTCGTATATCTGCCACAAATCAATAATGAAATCCTTTCGAAGTACGGGTAATGTCGAAACCTGGCGTACTTTACACAAATGTTCCTGGCTGCCCTGAAAAAAATCCTTTTCGGTTAAAACAGAAATGGCGTCCGCTTCCGACCTGCAATATTCCCGGGCTATTTCAGCAGGCTTGAAATCTTTTCTTATAATTCCCTTTGATGGGGACGCTTTTTTTATTTCAGCAATTATGCCAATGCCTTTATTTTTTTTCAGGGCATAATAAAGCCCCGGTCCTTTTGAAAGCTTAATACCCCTTTTAAAGGCTTCAATATTCATTTTTCTCTTGTCTTCAATAAGACTGTTCCTCTTTGCTTCCACTATTTTATCAAGTATCATAACTACCTCCAAAGGACTCCTAGGAGTCCGAAAGCTTATTCGTATATGCTTTTAATTCTTCAAGCTTTTCTGCGGCTTTAAAAGAATCTATTGCATTATTGGCAAATTTTATTCCCTCTTCAATGCTTGCTGCTTTTCCTCCCAGGTATATTGCAGCACCTGAATTTAATGCAACTATATCCCTTTGAACACCTTTTTCCCCTTGCAGAATAGAAATAATAATTCCAGCATTTGTATTCTTATCTCCACCCGTTAAGCTGTCTTTATTACAAAGCATTAAATCATAATCTTCCGGATTAAGCTCATATTTTATGACCTGTCCGCCTTTAATCTCTGATACAACTGTGCTGCCGGTTAGAGTTATTTCATCAAGCCCGTCTTTTCCATGTACTATCATTGCTTTTTCCACACCCAGGTTCAAAAGGACCCTTGCCATAGTATCCATCAGTGATTCACTGTATACTCCCAAAAGCTGTCCTTTTGCATCGGCAGGGTTGGTCAGGGGACCCAGTATGTTAAAAACCGTTCTGATTCCCAGTTCCCTTCTTGGAACAGCAGCATACCTCATTGACGGGTGAAAATAAGGTGCAAACATGAATCCGAAATCCATATCCTCCATGCACCTTTCAACCTGTCCGGGAGTAAGCTCGATGTTCATCCCCAAAGCTTCCAATACATCCGCACTGCCGCTTCTGCTTGAAACCGAACGGTTTCCGTGTTTTGCTACGGGAACTCCGGCCGCCGAGGTTACCAAAGCTGCCGCCGTGGAAATATTAAATGTATTGGCCCTGTCTCCTCCTGTACCGCATGTATCAACATAAAACCCAATATCAGGTTTGATGCCTACAGCCTTTTTGCGCATTACCCTTGCACATGCGGTTATTTCCTCAATAGTTTCTCCCTTAAACCTTAATGCCGTAATAAAAGCTGCAATCTGGGAATCACTTGCCTCTCCGTTCATTATAGCCTCCATTACATCCTCTGCTTCACTTCCGGAAAGATCATTCCCACCCATGATTTTATTCAACACCTGTTTGAACATTTTAACCTCTCCCCTTTTAAAACACGCCATTGTCCCTAAATATATAAAAAATTCTTTAATATGGCCATGCCTTCATTTGTAAGTATGGACTCAGGATGAAATTGAATTCCGAATACATTATGCTCCTTATGCTTTATTCCCATAATTTCACCATCACAGGAAACAGCAGTCTCAATAAGGCAATCAGGCAGTGATTCCCTGTCAATTATAAGTGAATGATATCTTCCTGCCAAAAAACGGCCTGGAACACCTTCAAACAAGCTGCAATCAGTTACAACCTCAATGGGCCTGGCCTTGCCATGGACAAGCTCAGGCGCTTGTACTATCAAAGCTCCGTAAGCTTCCCCGATTGCCTGGTGGCCTAGGCATACTCCCAGTATGGGAATGCTGTTTCCCAGCTCTTTGACTGCTTCTTCCGTTATTCCTGCTGCAGATGGAAAACCAGGTCCCGGGGATAGTATAATATGCGAAGGAGCCATTTTTCTTATCTCTTCCACAGTTATCCTGTCATTGCGATACACCTTGATATCAGGGTTTATTTCTCCCATATACTGATAAAGATTGTATGTGAAGGAATCATAATTGTCAATAATAATAATCATTTTAAAATCCTCCCATTTGCTTCTCAATTTTTTCAACCTATTTTCCCCGCTTCTTCAAATGCTTTCAGCAAAGCCTTCAGTTTATTATGGCATTCAATATGTTCCTTTTCAGGAATAGAATCTGCAACTATACCTGCTCCGGCCTGCATATAGGCCTTGCCTTCTTTAAACAAGATAGTCCTTATTGTTATACATGTATCAAGATTACCGTTAAATCCTATATACCCCACTGCTCCTCCATAGGGCCCTCGTTTTGTGGTTTCCAGCTCATCTATGATTTCCATGGCTCTTATCTTGGGTGCTCCTGATAAAGTCCCTGCAGGAATAAGGGCAGCTAATGCATCCAATCCCGTCAACTCTTCTTTCATTTCCCCCTGTACGGTAGTGACTATATGCATTACATGAGAATATTTTTCAACATGCATTAAATCTTTAACTTTAACCGTAGCGAATTTAGAAATTTTACCAATATCATTCCTTCCCAGATCAACAAGCATTGTATGCTCCGCTATTTCCTTTTCATCGTTAAGAAGCTCTTTTTCCAGGCATTTATCCTCTTTTTCTGTTTTCCCTCTTTTTCTTGTACCCGCTATAGGACAAGTTTCAGCTATGCCTTTTTCAACCCTCACAAGCATTTCCGGGGAAGCCCCTGCAAGGGAACAGCTTTCAAAATTAAGGTAAAACATGTACGGGGAAGGGTTAATTGCTCTTAAAGCCCTGTAAACATTAAATGTATTATCATTATACGATGTGGTAAGGCGCTGGGACAATACTACCTGGAAAATATCTCCATGCTTAATGTAATTCCTGGCTTTTTCTAACCCTTGTTTATAAATCTCCGGCTCAACATTGGATTTAAAATCCATATTTTTTTCAAAATTATAATCTTCAAAACAGGCAGGTTTTTTTTCTGTTTTCCACCTGGATGATATAATATCCCCGTAAATATCATTCAGCCTTTGAATGCAAGAGTTATAGTTTCTCATTATATTGCCCTTCGTTTGCATATTGACAATAATCACAAGCTTTTGTTTTAAATGGTCAAATGCTATAACTTCATCTGTAAATACAAGCTGGCAATCAGGAATCAGCATATCATCCTCAGGTTCGGAAGGGAGATTTTCAATATACCTTATCATATCATACGTGAAATATCCTACGGCCCCACCGCAGAATCTTGGCATACCGGGTATTTCAGGAGCCTTATATTGACTCACCAGGCTTTTCAGGACATACAGAGGATTACCCTTAATCTTCTCTTTTTCTCCTGTCCTGTATTCAAGCACCATTTCCCCATGCAGATATGTCGCAACAAGAAAAGGATTAATGCCTATGAATGAATACCTTGCCCATTTTTCACCACCTTCGACACTCTCAAGAAGAAAACTGTTTTTATCCTCTTCATAACGTTTATAAATACTAATGGGTGTTTCCATATCTGCATATACTTCCATACACACTGGTATAAGCCCATAGTTATCAACATATCCTGTAATTTCATCATATTCCGGATAAATCATTAATACTTCCTCCCAAAGCCCAGGAGAAAAGAAGTTAAAGCGAGTTAAAGATAACAAAAAAACCGGCTGAAGAATCCGGTAGTTAAGTAAATATTAGCTGGCCTCTTCTCATCTTTTTATTTCCATCTCTTCTCTTCTCATCTAAACAAGTTTTTCATATTATAGCACACTTTAATAATGCATGCAACACATATCAAGTTGATTTTTTCTGGGAATACCTGTAGTGTGTAGTATATTCAGCAACCTTAAAGCTATTCTCTAATATTGTATCGTCTTGCGTTTACAAACCAATAGGATAATATGTAAATTTAAACTGAATATTCCGGAGCAGATTGTACCGCCTGTCCGGTTTAATGATACCGTTTAACTTATAATGTATTTATACATCTAGCGATGTAAATATATTATAAGGG
>JANQLN010000141.1 GCA_028280575.1 Clostridia bacterium | reverse complement strand
GTATAGGTTCTTGAAAAAGGTGTAATTTGCGGCAGGGAGGCCGCAAGCCGGCATCTGAACTACGGATGGTGAATATGCCGGGTAGCCTTTTTCAAGGTTTTAGACACTTACATTTTCTTAATGATTGGACTGATAAATGTTTCATTATACGCATGAATCTTCTCAATGTTAAAAATGGGGAAACTAAATTATTATTGTATTTACAAACTCCATAAATATGATAAAATATGATAAGTTGTTTTGACCGTAAGGATAGGGAGGTACCTATGAGCAATACTGTTATAAGCATTAAAAACTTAAACAAATCGTATAATGGCTTCAAAGCTGTGGATGACATAAGCTTCCATGTCAATGAAAGGGAATGCTTTGGATTCCTTGGACCGAACGGGGCAGGTAAAACCACTACTATGAAGGTTATTTATGGAAAGGCCTTGTATGATTCAAATGAAAATACCGCAGTTGATATATTCGGATATAATCCGAAGGATAAATTCCTTGATATAAAAGCATTATCAGGTATTGTTCCCCAGCAGGACAATCTTGATATACAATTGAATGTAAGGGACAATTTGTATGTTTACTCCAAATTTTATGGCATGAATAAACGGACGGCGGAAAAGAGAATAGAGGAGCTTCTTTCATTTATGGAGCTTACTGAAAAATCTAAAGCAAAGGTAAGAGAACTGTCTGGCGGGATGCAGAGAAGGCTTACAATAGCAAGGGCGCTGCTCAATAATCCCAGGCTCTTGCTTCTGGATGAGCCCACTACAGGACTTGACCCCCAGGTAAGACACCTTATATGGAATAAATTGAGGGAATTGAAGGAGCAGGGAGTTACAATACTGTTAACCACACATTATATGGAAGAAGCTTACCAGATATGTGACCGGCTGCTTATAATGGACATGGGTAAAAAGCTGCTTGAAGGAAGCCCGAGGGCAATACTTGCAGACAATATTGAAAAATATGTAATAGAAATATACGGAGTATGCAAGCAAGACAGCAGTTGTACGGGATATCTGGATGAAGCAGGAATAAGATATGAGTTTCATAATAATACCCTGTTTGCTTACTGCAATGATTCGCAAAAGCTGGCAAAAGCAGCAGAAACAATGAATGAAAGCGACTATCATATAAGACCTTCAAATCTTGAAGACATATTTTTAAAAGTAACGGGGAGGGGATTGAATGAGTTACAGTAACGGGCATGTCAAGCCGTCATTTATAAAAAGGATATTCAGCGTATGGTACAGGCATGTAAAAGTGTACAGCTCCAATTTTATAAGCAATGCTTTTCCTCCTTTTTTTGAGCCGCTTATACTGCTGGCCGGCCTGGGTATCGGCCTGGGAGCATATATACAGGATATGGGGACCGTAAGCTTTATCCTTTTTATTGCCAGCGGCCTGGTTGTAACCAGCTCCATGTACACCGCAGCTTTTGAATGTACTTTTGGAACATTCATCAGGCTTGAGTTTGACAAGGTGTACGATGGTATGCTTGGAGCCCCATTATCCTCAACGGATCTAATTCTTGGAGAAATACTTTTTACAGGCACCAAAGGCTTTGTTTTTTCTTTAGCGGTTTTGATTGTTACCTGGATTACGGGAATTATCACATATCCTTTAAGTATTATAGCTGTTTTAATCGGGTTTCTGACCGGAATAATGTTTGCAACATTATCCATGTTTATAACATCCTTTGTTGGGAACATAAACCATTTTAATTTCTATTTTACCGGTTTGATATCACCCATGTTTTTCTTTTCGGGAATAGTATTCCCTCTTGAAAATTTGCCTGAGGTTATGCAATATATAGCCGAAGCCATACCGCTTACCCATGTCGTAAGGCTATCCAGGGCTTTTTGTATTCCGGGAGGGCTTGGCCCTGGTTTATTTCTTGACCTTTTGTACTGCCTCGTATTTTCCATTATTTTTGGTATACTCGCCATAAAAGGCCTGAAAAAACGCATGATTGTATAAAAAGGCCAGAATTAATGGGGTTTTAAGGTTTATTATATTTGCCAGAATTCATCAAGTATATCTTTAAGATTATCATTTTCACTGGCCCGGGATATGGGATGCCATTCGGACGGGAGGAGTTCCCTGTATGCATATGTGGAAAATCTTTCATCCAGCAAAACGATAACTCCCGTGTCCGTCTGCGTACGGATAACCCGGCCTGATGCTTGGAGGACCTTGTTAATACCGGGATAAACATAGGAGTACTCGAACCCTGTTCCATATATGGAATCATAATACTGTTTGATAATATTTCTTTCAGGGCAAAGCTGTGGCAGCCCTACACCTACAATTATAACACCGGACAGCTTTTCCCCTGTGAGGTCAATGCTTTCACCGAAAATACCTCCCATGACGGCAAAGCCTATAAGGCTGGTTTCTCCTATTTCTGCAAACTGATTAAGAAAAAATTCCCGCTGTGAATCCTTCATACCCGGAGACTGGATTATTATCCTTGCACCGGTGTTCATGGTATGAAATAGTGCTAAAACATCCTGCATGTATCTGTAGGAAGGGAAAAAAACCATGTAATTACCTGTTTTGGACGATACGACCGTATTTATACATTCGGCTATCGGCTTATAGGAACGGTGGCGCATTTTGTATCTGGTTGATATACTGTCATCTATATATACCGCCATGTTTTCCCTGAAAAAAGGTGATTGAAGCATTAGGGTCCCGGCATCATGCCCACCGCCCAGTACCCTGGAAAAATATTCAATGGGCGACAGTGTAGCGGAAAACAGTATTGAGGATTTGCCCCTGTTCATTGCCGAATCCAGAATATGAGAGGGATCAATGCACATGAGCTTTACTTTTAGATTGCTTCTGTTAAAATCATAAAAAGTGACATATTTCTCATCATATGTATCCGAGATTTTAATGAAAAAACAAGTGTCGTAATAAACCTTCATAAAATCCTCTTTTTGGGACAAATAGCTTTCATTTTCCAAAAAGGACTCGGTAATTTCTACAAATTCTTTCATTAAGGGTATCAAACCTTCCGGGAAATTTTTTTCAGCGTGAAAGCTGCCTGTAGTATTATGGCCATAATTTGCTGCAAGCCGTTCTAATATTTGTTTTAAAAATAGACAAATCGCGTATGTTTTTTCATAAAGCAGAGGTATGAAGCCTTTAAGCTCCGAAGATAATTCTCTAAACTGTTTTAAGCTTATCTGGGCGGAAAACATTTCCCTGGACCTGTCAACAAGATTGTGGGCTTCATCAATTAAAAAGCAATAAGCCGTCTTTTTTTTGTACATGAAAAAACGTTTAAGAAAGACTCTTGGGTCAAATAGATAATTATAGTCGCATATCAGCATATCACAAAAATAAGATAAATCCAAAGATAATTCAAATGGGCATATTTCATGCATTGAAGCATACTTTTCAAGTTCTTTTCTTGAAATAGAATTAAAATCAAGAACTTTTTCCATTACGCTTGCGAATTTGATAGAATAATTATCCATATATGAACAGGTCATTGAATCACAATAATTTTCCCTGTTAGGACATATGGCTTCTTTGGCGGTAATTGTTAAAGACTTAAGGCAAAGGCCTGATTTACGAAGATCTTCAAGGGTTTTTTCCGCCAGGGCTTTTGTAGTGTTTTTTGCGGTAAGATAAAAAATCTTACTGGTATGACCTTCCCCCAGGCATTTTACCGCGGGAAAGATTGAGGCAACGGTTTTGCCTATTCCGGTGGGTGCCTGTACAAAGAGTCTTTCACCTGATTCTATTGAGTTGTATACACTTGAAATCATTTCATCCTGCCCCCTGCGAAATTCCGGATAAGGAAAATCAAGCTTTTCAATAGAGGCATCCCTTATATTATACCAGTTTTCCAGCATCTCCAGCCGGTCCATATAACTGCCTGCAAGCCTGTAAAAAAAGGTATCAAGCTCATCCATGCCATAATTGAATTCAAAAGCATTTTCCTCCTGTGTATCCATATTGTAATATGATAGCTTTATACCCATGTTTTGAAGGTTTTTATTATTCCCATACATAAAAGCATAACATTTTGCCTGTGCCATATGCTTTTTAACAGGGGCTTCAATATCTTCCGGCTTAAGCTTTACGGTTTTTATTTCGTGTATGGTAAGCCCCCGGGAATGTTCAATTACTCCATCAATCCGCCCTGATATTTCCAGGCATATTAAAGAGCTTTCCACCGCTTTGCTTACGGACACCTCAGAATAATATTTTATGTCAGCCGGCAATGTATTTTTGATTGACTGTTGTATTTCCACATGGCCCTTTATTCCTTCAACTGCTCTTTCAGGAGAAAAAAATGATCTTTTTATATCCTGCCCCGATGTAAATTCAACAAGACTACCTACGGATATTTTGACTTTCTTTTTTTGCTTCATATGTTTTACCCTTCTTTACTGTCAAAAATCAACAATCTAGTACCTTGCGTCATTTAAAATATTGGATTTGCGGCGAGGATGATTTTTGCAAGACGAGGCGGAGGATTGAGGAATCCGGCACTTACTCGCTTGCAT
>JANQLN010000140.1 GCA_028280575.1 Clostridia bacterium | reverse complement strand
ATGCAAGCGAGTAAGTGCCGGATTCCTCAATCCTCCGCCTCGTCTTGCAAAAATCATCCTCGCCGCAAATCCAATATTTTAAATGACGCAAGGTACTAGGAGTCGTTCGGAAAGTCGCGTATGCAGATTTTCAGTTCA
Source organism: Clostridia bacterium (assembly GCA_028280575.1). Classification (GTDB taxonomy): domain Bacteria; phylum Bacillota; class Clostridia; order Acetivibrionales; family STF1-152; genus JANQLN01. The sequence continues at coordinate 32,293 of JANQLN010000140.1, read as the reverse complement.
TTTTTTCGCTCAATTTTTGCAAGAAAGCAGCGTGCCGGATAACGCTTTTTTTTGAGGATTTGGGTGGAAATATGGACAAAAATATGCTGAGCAGGGTTTTTATCCAAGATTCCTGATTGTGTTACTCTTTTAGTTATTGTTGATTTTGATATATCCATATTATAACACATGTAGACGTTTAAACCTATAGCTTTGTTGGATTTTTACCAGATAGGGGGATAATATGTTTAGAAAAAAGCAGACAAAACTGCAGGATTTATTGGCTTTTCTAATCTTATTCTTATTTATAGCTATTATTCTTACAGGAATTATCTCATATAAATTATTTTCAAATATAATGGTTATACAAATTGCAAAATCCCGGGTTGACTTGCTTGGCAGGTTATCTGTAAATATGAGTACAATTAAAGAGTCAATGTCAACCATCTCCAGTCTTTATTATTACAATGATCCAATAAATGGTTTATTAAGGGAAGACAGCATAATTAAAAACGATATTAAAAAGGCTATTGATGGATTTAATAATTTGAATTTACAATATGCAACAGCACTTAACAAAAAAGGTGTTAATATTGATTATGTTGTAGCTATGAATAATGGTTTTAGTTATACAACAAATAAACATGATAGTCCGATATTTATTGACCTTTATAAAAAAAAATTATGGTATCGTGATATCTTAAAGAATAAAGAAGGGATGACCTGGGTTAGTACTTACGATAATGTTATAACTAAAAAAGTTGATTATGTGTTTTCTTTAGCCAGGAATATAAAAGATAATAATAATAATATAGTTGGATTATTTTTAGTTAATATTCCTGAAGAGGTTATTTCAGGTGTATATGAGAGCTTGATTAATGAAAATTCAATATATGTTATAGACTTATCAGGTAGAATTGTCTCGCATCATGATAAAAGAATGTTAGGGTTTAATTTTTATAATATGGAAAGGTTTAACACAATGTTTGATGATTATGGTTTTAATATGATTGAAAAATCTGGTGAGAAATATCTTTTTTCAAAATATTATAATGAAGATTTTAATTGGATTATAATTGAAGAAATTCCGCTAAAAAGCATCCTAACGCCGTTAATCAATGTTAGAAAAATATTTTTTATTATTCTTGCCGGCATATTATTATTAGCAATCCTTTTTTCATTAATTATTGTTAGAAGGACAATAAAACCACTGAACACTTTATGTAATAGACTTGAACAGGTTGGTAGAGGCAAAAATAAGATCACCTTTGATATTAATGGGTGGAACGAAATCAATAGAATATCAGAAGAGTGCAACTCTATGATTTATAGAATCAATAATCTTATAAACAGTATTAGAAAGACAGAAAGGAAAAAGAGAAAAGCAGAACTGGACTTTTTGCAGATGCAGATAAATCCGCACTTCATATACAACACCTTATTTTCAATCAAATGTCTTGTGTCTATGTCTAAGAATAAACAAGCCGAAAAGATGATGGGTTCGTTTATTATGTTTTTAAAAAGAGTACTTACTTCCAGCAGTGAAATGATAACTATTGAAAAAGAAATAGAAATATTAAAAGAGTATGTTTATTTACAAAAATACCGGTTTGGAGATAAGTTTGACATACATTATCTTTGTGATAGTAATCTGATGAATTGCAAAATTCCAAGGCTCTTACTTCAGCCTCTGGTTGAAAATGCAATATTACACGGGATTGCACCAAAAAATATCAAAGGTACTATTGTAATTGAGATTAAAAAAAAAGGAGATGACATTAGTATAAATATAATTGACGACGGAGTAGGAATGAATGTTGACGAGTACAGTGAAAGGACTATAAAATCAGATATATCAACTAGTATTGGTATTGACAATGTACTAGATAGAATAAGGTTTAATTTTGGGGAAGAATATTCACTAAAACTTGAAAGTGATTTTGGTAAGGGTACCAAAGTAAAATTATTACTTCCAATAAAGCTATAAATGGCAGATAGGAGGATGGCTTGATTAAAATATTAATTGTTGACGATGAAGTTCCAATTAGAGAGTGGTTAGCATATAGTATTTCAAAGAAATGTATTGATTATGAAATTGTTGGACTGGCTCAAAACGGTCGTGAGGCGATTGAATTAATTAATGAGAAAAAGCCTGACCTCATTTTTACAGACATAAAAATGCCGGTTATGGATGGTATTGAGGTGTTAAATTATATAAAGTCAAATGATTATAAGTGCTATATAGTAGTTTTGACAAGTTATGCTGATTTTGAATTTGCAAGACAAGCTCTTAAACATAATGCTGATGAGTATATTCTAAAAACAGAAATTGATGATAGAAGTATCAAAGAGATTATTGAACGCTATAAAACTAAAATGACTCAACGAGACAACGGGAACAGGATAGAATTAAATTTTTTTAAGCATACTTTTGCAAATGAAATTTTAAAGAAGAATATCACTGACAAGAAAGTTATTGCATCATATTTTAATAAAGCACAAATAGAAATAGATGACAGCTTTATTATTGCTATTGCAGTAGATATTAATGAGATAGAATCAAATGATAAAATAAGTCGATTCTATGAAATGGATACCGGGAAATTTATTACTAAAAAATGTATTATATTTTATAATAGCGATACGGTACTAATATTAGCAAACCTGGCTAAAATCACAAGTCAGTTTCTGCAAATCCAGACAATCCATCAATTAGCCAATAAAATAAGCCGGTATTTTGACAGATATGTTAGTGTCAGTTCTTTAGGTGCTGATTATGAACAAATATGTAAGATAACTAAAGAATGCATTGAGGGACTGAAACTAAAATTTTATGACAATAATCACAGGATAGTTTTTTGTGATGGAACAAAAAATCAACAATTACAAATTCAAGAGATTATAGCTTCAAAAGAGTATCTTTTGTCCTTAATTGAACATCAAAAATTTGAAAAATCAATTGAAGTATTCCAACAACTAAGTAATAATGTCAAGCAATATGAAATAGCGGATATTGATTTTATCAAAAAATTGCTTTTGCAAATAATAAATCAATATGCTATAACATATTCTTTTTGTATACCAAAGAACATAATAAATTTTATGCAAGAAATGGAGATGAAAGTAGAGGGCATAAAAAATTATGATAAGCTTATACTCTTTTGCAAGCTTAAAATTAATGAAATAGCTAACCAAAATAATAAAGATGATGGAAAATATTCAAAATATATTAAGGAAACTATAAAATATACAAATGATAACTATAAGTCAATCCAAAAAATACATGATATTACAGATGTATTAAATATTAATACTGAATATTTCTGTAGATTATTCAAAAGTGAAGTCGGAAAAACCTATATTAATTATCTAACAGATATAAAAATGATGAAGTCCATAGAGTTATTAAAAAATACTAATATGAAAATTAATGAAATTTCTGAGGTAGTAGGATATAATAATTTTAGCTATTTCTCTAAAACATTCAAAAAGAAGTTTAAAATAAGTCCTTTAAGATATAGAAATGAATTGTAATCAATTTTCAAGCTGAAAAATATAAAAGGCATGATTTTGAATTCTTGGGGAAACTCTTGTACAATTTTGATGTCAAAATTATAATAAAATATAATTCAAGATTTTCTTAATCTAAAATAAGTCAGGATAGAATAAATAATGTCAGTATTTTTGATTGTGGCTGGACTTTATAGTTATTATAATTAAAATACACATTTGGCCAAAGATATAAGTAACCCAGGGGGGATGGATATGAAAAGAACATTATCATTAGTATTAGCTTTATTATTGATATTCGCTGTTTTAGCGGGATGTGGCACTAAAAGCGGAGAAAGTAAGACAGAATCAGGTACTGCCCAAAAAGAGGCAAGTGAACAAAAGGAGAAATCAGAAGAAAAACCTAAGGAACTAAAGAAAATCAGGGTTGCGGTCATGCCTTTCTTCCTGTCTGCACCGGTAGACTATATTAAGGAGCAAGGCTGGGACAAAGAAGCAGGCTTGGATATGGAAACGATATTATTTTCAAATGGAGCTACAATGAATGAAGCATTAGCGCCAAAATTATGGGATGTTGCACCAACAGGCGGTGCTGCTATTTTTGGAGTTGCTGCATTTCAAGCGAAGTTTATTGCAGAGTTTGTAGATGGAACCGGAGGTAATGACCTTTTAGTCAGAGGTGACAGTGACATTGCTAAAGTTAAAGGATTTAATCCAACTTTTCCTGACTTGTTAGGAAGCCCCGATACGGTCAAAGGAAAAACTATTTTGTACACAGCAGGTACTACCGCACAAATGACTACGGTAAAATATCTGGAGGCAATTGGAGTTAAAAGTGAAGATGTGAGTATAGTCCACTTGGAATTCCCACAAGTATACCAAGGCTTCTTAGCCGGACAAGGTGACCTGGCGTCTATGGTTTCACCTTATGTATTTATGGCACAAGAACAAGGATGGGTTCAAGCTGCAACACTTAAATCTCTTGGAGTCAACTTATTTGAAACAGTTATTGCTGCCCCTGATGCTTATGAGAATATGAAGGAAGAATTGGCAATATTTTTAAATCTACTATATAAAGCAAATGAGGCTCTTGAAAGTGATCCAGCTTTAAAATTCCAAGTTGTTAAAGATTGGTACTATAAGAATGGTACGGAAGCAAGTGACGATAAAATACAACAAGAATGTGATTTGAAATCATTTATTACAAAAGCAGACCTTGAAAATATTGAGTATGGTAAGTTCGAAAGGGAATATGCAGAATTTTTGGTTTCTATTGATAAGCTTTCTGTCGACCAGATAGACATAGTTATTGAAAATACAAAGGATGATATTCTTGAAAAAGTTAAACAAATGGATTAAAAACTAAGGTAAATAAAAAAGATTCTTCATTTTTTATGGGGAATCTTTTTTAAAGTAGATTATTTTAAGGCGGGTGTAATTGTGTCAAAGACAATTAAATTTAAACTAATATCGGTTTTTTCATTTATATCTTTTCTTATTATATGGCAAATTTGTACAGATGTCCTGCATTTATTGCCACCTTATTCATTACCAAGCCCGATAAAAACATTCAGCACCTTTTTTGTAAAAATTAGCAGCACTTCACCAGATGGCTCCGTATTGCCTATACACATTTTAGCAAGTTTGCAAGTTGCTTTATTAGGATTTCTAAGCGGAGCAGTATTGGGAACGCCTCTGGGAATTACAATGGCTTGGAATAAGAAATTTGATATGATGGTAAAACCAGTTTTTGATTTACTTAGAACAATACCTCCAATAGGATGGATTCCTATTATGATTTTATTACTTGGTATAGGTACACAAGCAAAAGTTGCGCTTATATTCGTTTCGTCATTTGTGCCTTGTGTTATAAATTCTTATACAGGAATAAAGCAAACAAGCCATATACATTTTTGGGTGGGACAAACATTTGGAGCAACTAATTCACAGCTTTTGAGAAAGATTGCAATTCCTACAGCACTGCCTTTTATTTTCACTGGCCTGAGGGTTTCATTAAGTGTTGCATGGATGTCTCTTGTAGCTGCAGAGTTATTAGCAGCGACAAGAGGATTAGGGTACATGATTCAAATAGCAAGAACAATTGGGCGTGCAGATATTATCGTTCTTGGTATGTTGCTTATTGGTAGCATTGGCGGGGTATTATCAATACTTCTTGAATATGTTGAAAACAAGTTTGTTAAGGGAGGGGTTTAATTGAAAAGAGTATTTACAAAAGAAAAAGTACAGATGGCCTTATGGGGAATAATAGGTTTAATGTCAATACTGTTAATCTGGCAAATAAGTGTTATGGTTACTTCTCTTGGACGTATAATGCCAGAACCTATTGAGGTTGTTAAATCCTTTTTAATATCTAGCATTAAACCTGTAGGCAGATATACACTGCTTCAACATATGCTTTTTAGTTTACTTAGAGTATTTGTCGGATTTTCCTTATCAGGGGTATCGGGTATTATTCTTGGGATTGCCATGGGTCGGTCAAAAACAATAAATTCCATAGCTAGTCCTATTTTTAACATGGTAAGGCCAATTCCAGGAGTAGCATGGATTCCACTGGCAATATTGTGGTTTGGCATCGGGGAAACTACAAAGTATTTCATAATATTTATGGGTGGTTTTGCCCAAGTGGTTGTTAACACTATGAGTGGTGCCAGGAAAGTGGATAAAACTCTGGTTGGTGCTGCGAGAATGCTTGGTGCCAACAAACGACAAGAATTCTTTAGAATTGTAATACCATCAAGCGTTCCATATATTTTTGCAGGTTTGCAAATATCGCTGTCAACAAGTTGGATGGCAGTGCTTGCAGCAGAAATGGTAAGTTCATATAAAGGCTCTGGATGGATAATTATTACTGGTATGAATAATGGTAATACGGTACAAATATTAGTTGGAATGATTTCGATTGGAGTTGTAGGACTAGGATTAGCCAATTTAATGAGAATTATTGAAAGGAGACTTTGCTCGTGGAGAATACAGGGACAGTAACAGCAAAGAATATCATGATAAAATGTAACAGCATCTTCAAAACGTTTGAATCTAAAGACGATGAAAATGAAGTAATCAGGAATTTTAATCTGGAAATAAAAGAAAATGAATTTGTTGTTTTGTTTGGCCCAGGGCAATGTGGAAAGACAACTGTATTAAATATCATAGCTGGCCTGGAACAGTCAACAAAGGGAGAAGTATTTGTAAATGGCCGCAAAATAACTGAGCCTGGTCCTGATAGAGGTATGGTATATCAAACAACGGCATTGTTTCCTTGGCTAACTGTAATGGGTAATGTAGAGTTTGGACCAAAATCATTAGGAGTTAAAAAAAAAGAACGAAGAGAACGTGCACAGTATTATATTGACTTGGTAGGTTTGAAAGGATTTGAAAAACACTATCCTATTAAGCTATCCGGTGGTATGCAGCAACGTGTTGGAATAGCAAGGGCTTATTGTAACAATCCACCAGTTATATTATTAGATGAACCATTTGGTGCTCTTGATGCTCAAACAAGATATTTGATGGAAGAAGAGCTTGGAAGAATATGTACTAAAGAGAAAAGAACAATTGTATTTGTAACAAATAATATTGAAGAAGCTATCTACTTGGCAGATAGGATAGTTTTATTAACAAATTGCCCAACAACGATTAGAAAAGAATATATAATTGGTTTGCCCAGACCCAGAGACTATACATCAAATGATTTTTTAACACTGCGTAAAGAAATAACCAGTGAAATGGACGAAACAATTTAAAGGAGGTAAATAATAATGGTAAATAATAATACAATTGAAGAAGAGAAAATAACTTCTGTCCAATCGCCGGAAGTCAAAGTTCAGGTTAGAGGGCTTACCAAAAGCTTTGGAGACCTGCTTGTTCTTGATGATGTATCCTTTGATGTCAGAAAAGGAGAATTCCTTTGTATTGTTGGTCCTACTGGTTGTGGTAAAACAACATTTTTAAATAGCCTTACCAAATTATATACAATAGATGAGGGTGAAATGTTGGTTGATGGTGAGCCAATGGATTTAAAGAAACATGACATTGCCTATATTTTTCAAGAATATTCAACAATGTCATGGCTAAGAGTAGATGAAAATGTAAGCTTTGGACTAAGGATAAAAGGATATCCAGAGGAAGTTATAAAAGAGCGTGTAGATAAAGTTCTTAAAATGATAGGCTTGGATAAATACAGGCATTACTATCCTAAAAAATTATCCGCAAGCATGCTGCAAAGAGTAGTTATAGCAAGGGCATTTGCTGTAGAACCCGAATTGCTTCTTATGGATGAGCCATATGGTCAATTGGATTTACAATTAAAGTATAAATTGGAAGACGAATTGTTAAGACTATGGGAAAAGACAGGTACCACAGTTATATTTATTACGCACAACATTGAGGAAGCTGTTTATTTAAGTGATAGAATTCTGGTTTTAACGAATAAACCTGCAAAAATCAAAGAAGAGCTTATTAATGATTTGCCCAGACCCAGGGATATTGCTGACCCTAAATTTGTTGAGCTTAGAAATAGAGTGACTGAGCTGATAAAATGGTGGTGATATAGGCTGTTACAGACCGTAAATAAACTCGCAAACCAAGTAATTAAAAGGGCTTTGGGGGGATTTGTCTCTTTGCTTGTTACAAAAGAGGGTATCAAAACACACTTCACAGCATTTTGATTATGTTATAATAATTGAATTATGCTTCAATTGCAAATACCAGCAGGAAAAACAGGTAAAAGCAAACCAAAAAAGATGTAAATATTGCTTTGCATATATAAGTAAACATGATAATATAGTTTAAAAATTATTTATAAAAATTAAGGAGATTATTATGTTAAATTCAAAGCAGTTACAGCGTCTTTTGTCAAAGCTGGTTAAATTTGAAAGAACACTTGAACCATTAGTGTTTAATAAAATTTGTGAGCTTAAAGTAAAGGCTTTTCAGACAGAAAAGCAGTTTCACGAGATACCGGACGAGAGTTTGTTTAGAACTATTTCAAAAGGCCATATTTGGAGTGGAGAAGGTAATTATTTTTGGGTAAGAACCAAGGTGGACGTGCCTGAGCATCTTGATGGCAGGAGCTTATTCTTAAGACCTGAACTGGGTTTTTATGAGGGTATGCTTTGGGTTGATGGAAAGCCCTTTGGAATTTACGCTTCTAAGGAATCAGTAAACAGCCATGGTAATCATTACTGCAACATGATAAGAAAGCATGCGGATAAAAATGAAACAATAGATATTGCTGTGGAATTTTATGCAGGCCATTATATTATGGGCACACAGCCTATGGAAAAAAAAGATAGGCCTAACTATGAATATACGTTTAATAGCTTTAGCCTTTGTGTAAAGAACGATACTATTGCAGATTTTTTGTTCGACCTGAAAGTATTTAATCAAATGGCAAAAGCTCTTGGCGAGAACAGTTTCACGAGGGCTGAAATTATTAAACACTTGGTTAAAGTGCATGAAATGGTGTACTATTCTCCAGAAGATGCAAGTGAGGAAAAATTTATAGAAGCTTTGAAAGAAGCAGGTAAGGAATTAAAGAAATGTTATAGTTATAAAAATGCTAATCCTGCACCTTTTGCCGGTATAATCGGGCATTCACATATGGATACTGCGTGGTTGTGGCATATAGGCGAGACCGTAAAAAAATGTGCGAGGACATATTCCAACCAGATTAGTTTGATGGAACAATATCCTGAATACATGTTCATACAAAGCTCGGCATACCATGGAAAACTGATGAAGAAGCATTACCCGCAGCTTTTCGAGGATATCAAAAAGGCCGTAAAGACGGGCAAATACGAACCTAATGGAGCCGTATGGGTAGAATGCGATTGTAATATTGTTTCAGGAGAGAGCCTGGTAAGGCAGTTTTTGTGGGGACAGAGATTTACAAGAGAAGAATTTTGCTATACATCCAATGCTTTTTGGCTGCCGGATACTTTTGGATATAGTGCTGCTATTCCTCAGATTATGAAAAGCTGCGGAGTGGATTATTTTTTGACAACCAAAATGGCATGGAATGATACAAATAAATTTCCATATGAGACATTTTACTGGCAGGGTATAGATGGGACAAAAGTTCTTACCCATTTAAACAGGATACATGTATGGCCTGATCCTAAAACCAGCATTGATACTATAACAGGTGGGAATAACTCAAACAACGGCCTTAATGAAAAAATTGTCTCAAATATGAGGCTTCTTTCATACGGATACGGAGACGGAGGCGGCGGGCCGCAATTTGAAATGGTTGAAATGGCCAAAAGGTGTGCAGATATTCAGGGATGTCCTAAGATGCAGCACATAAGTGTCGGAGATTTTATGAAGAAATTAGAGAGCGGCCTTAACGACCCTTCGACTTACAACGGTGAATTGTATCTCGAACTGCATCGAGGAACCTTAACCAATCAGCATACTATTAAACGCAACAACAGGCTGTGTGAAAACGCAATAAGAAATCTTGAGGTTTTGACCGTAATGGATAGTGTGGAGCAAGATATTGTCTGCAGTGACGAACACATTCGTCCCCACCTGGAAAATCTGCTGGTTAACCAGTTTCATGATATTTTGCCTGGAACCTGTATTCCGCGTGTCCATGACGAGAGCATCAAACAAACTACGGAAATACTGGACAAGTGCGATAATTTAATTCATGGAATTATAAAGAGGGAAATGAGGGATAACAGTCTTTCTATTGTCAATACGCTTCCTTTTGAACGCCGTGACGTTATCTACCTTGATTATAAGGAAGGCTATATTGTTGAGGGCGGATATAGCCAGCAGGTTGTTAATGATATATATGATGCAAAAAAAATAGCCGTAGACGGCTTAAGCTTGAAAGCCTTTTCCTGTACCCCTGTTACAATGCTCCGAGGAAAACCGTCTGCAAAGAGCAAATTTACCCTTTCGGGAAATAATCTTATTACACCCTTTGCTTTAGTTACTTTTAATGATAAAGGGTATATAGAATCCTATATCGACAGGTCAAATAATAGGGAACTAAGGGGAGAAGGATATGCGCTTAATACTTTTCTCATAGGCGAGGAATTTTCTTCTGAATGGGACAGTTGGGATATTGATGCGGATTATTATCTTAAAATTAGAGATGACGCAGAGCTTTTGGAAAGGAATGTTATTTCCAATGGTCCGGTAGAATTAAGAATAAGAAGTAAATACAAGCTGACCGACAAGTCTTTTATTAAACAGGATATGATTTTTTATGGGTCTGTTCCGGAAGTAAGATTTGAGACAGAAATAGATTGGAACGATAACCACAGGCTATTAAAAGCAGAGTTTGATACAAGTATTGTTACGGACTTTGCCCGCCAGGAAATACAATTTGGACACATCAGACGTTTAACCTCTAAAAACAGCGACATTGAAAAAGCCAGATTTGAAGTGTGCAATCATAAATATACGGATATTTCGGAGAATAGATATGGAGTAAGCCTTATTAATGACTGCAAGTATGGTATATCTGTAGAACAGGGCAAATTAGGGCTGACTCTCCATAAAGGAGGCTGCAGGCCGGATTACAGGGGGGATAAAGGTGTGCATTACTGCAGTTACTCATTTCTTCCGCACAATTGTGGCTATAGTGCAGAATCCGTTATCCAGCCGGCATACGAATTTAACGTAAAGCCATTAATATTAAATGGTTATAAAGAGGCAGACTCTTTTATACAAACGGATAAAAGCAATATTATCATTGAAACAATAAAACCATGTGAGGATAATACCAATGCTTATATACTAAGATTATATGATGCGGAAGGTACTTATACCAATGCTACTTTGAAACTTGGCAAAGATGCTAAAAAAGTTGATATGACAAATATGCTTGAAGAGGTTATTGAGCCGGTTGAACAAACCAATGATATTTTACTTTCCTTCAAGCCTTTTGAAATAAAAACCTTAAAAGTTACATATTAAACATGTCAACACGTAAACAGGGGACGGACGTGTCAAGGAACCGTCCCCTGACATATCCTCCCCTTGGTACGATGGCCTGTATCGTAATTGCGCCGGACCTCACCAATGACAAAGCGGAAGGTTTCTTTGTCAAGTTTGTTACCTGGAAAAAGTTCATAATATAGAGGAATACCGTCATTGCTGTAATAACAATCTATAATCCCCAAAGGTTTTTTGTCAAAAGCTCTTTAAGATCACCTGTGTGGATACATACCTTATTGCCTGGGAGTATCTTGCAGTATGGCTTGTCTGAGTAATTAGCCAGCTTAGCTTCATTAACAAATTCAAAGACAGCTTCATATGGAGGATTGATTTTATAAGGTTTTATGCCCTGCATGTTTCTGACAGCATGAGCAGTACTTTCTCTTATTTTATCTCTCGCCTTTTCAGGCTGAAGGCATACTGCGCTGGTGGGCTTTATGGCATGTTTTACTAAGCAGGTATGGATATCTGGAATAATTTTTTGAATTTCATCACATGCAGCCTTATCTCCACTCAAATAGATTGTGGGAATATCAAAAATGCCTGCTCTTAAAGCGTTTACTCCTGATTCTCCAATAAGCTCACCATTTATGGAAAGTGAAACTATGTTTACATGATCAAAAGTGTGTGCAAGGTTGGCATCGGGTGCATTGCTCATAGCATGCTGACCGACCATAAGAAAACCGTTAAAATGTCCGTCTCCCATTTCAAACATCAACTCCAATGGCCTTCCCATGATTAGACTTGCCTCCTTGTGAAGAAGTTCTATTTCAATAGCACCATGACCATGGCCGTCACATACCACTATTTCATGGGTGCCCGTACTGAGGATTCCTTCAACTGCAGCGTTTACCTCAAGTGTTGTAAGCCTCTTTGCCTTTTCATAAAATTTACTCTCTGGTGAGCAGTATTCGTCAAAATTAACTATTCCACTTACGCCTTCCATATCCGTCATTATATAAAATCTCATTAATATCACCCTTGTTTATAGAATATATCTCATATTATAATAAAAACAAGTATTATTAACTATACATATCATATTAAAGATTTAGCAAATATAACTTTTAAACAATCATAAAAACAATATATTACACAAAAAGACGATATTAAGGTATATAAATGCAGGTTCTCTTTAGCCATAAGTATGACATAAAGGTTGTAGAGCATCATAGCTCCATTTTACCTTCAATCACTTAAACAGAGAAGATTGGGATTACATGGAGAGGGTTTTAAATAAAAGAGGCAGCAGTATCCATTCATGGGGTAGTTATGCTGCAAAACTACCGGGCTTTATAAAAAGTAAACAAAGTGGTATACTGCTAAAACACACAGCACGCAATAAAACTAAGTTGAGGCTATATTAGTAAAGTGTAGACAATCGTTTTAACATGCATTTATTAAGGTATCCACAAAATTTAGTGAGAACTTGGTAAGGAAAAAGCTGTATATGCACATGAAAAAAATTCATGCTTCAGCTGTGCTCAAAAAGAGCAATTTGCGATGCTGAAAACAATTGATATACAAACAACATATGAGTTGGCAAAAATATATTAGCCCAAATTAAGACGAAAGAATGCGGATTATAAGGATATTGACAAAAAAATAACGATTTTTCGCCCCAGATAAATAACTACATGGAATTTTGAAGGAAAATAGTTGAAAAGAAGTAAAAAACAGGTGAAACCCGGCCTTTAATAGTGTATAATGTTATTGACAGATAACAACACAAGTAGATTTTTATCAAACCTGATAGAGGAGCAGGAACTTATTGATGAAATGTTTGAAACCGCAGTAAGTGAAATTGCTAAACTTCTACCTGACTTCGGAGGAAAATTAGCCATAGACGGTAAAGCAATTCAATCCTATGCTAAAAAGGTTAATAAAAATGATAAAAGGGATGGCCGAAGGGGTCTTGATGCTGATAAAGGAGAGGATGGCAGCAAGTAGGAAAAGATAAAAAGCTGGTTTGGATATGAATTGCACCTGATAGTTGATGCTGAATATGAACTGCCTGCAGCGTTTAGCCTGACAAAGGCAAGCGCAGCTGAAATACCCGAAGGAAAAAAGCTTATTGAGCATGTTGGAGAAAAACATCCTGAAATTATGGACAGATGTGAGTACTACCTTGCAGACAGGGGATATGATGATACTGAAACCATTAAAGTTTTGAGGGATGAATATAAAATAAAACCCATAATAGACATGAGAAATATGTAGGGAAATAAAAAAGAAGTGAAGATGTTTGAAAACAGAAATAATATTATTGGGTATGATAATTATGGATGTATATACTGCTATGACCCAGTAATGGGAGAAATACATTTGATGGGTTTTGGAGGCTTTGAAAAAGACAGGGAAACTTTAAAATACATATGCCCCTGTAAAAGCAGTGGTATAAAGTGTAAAGGATGCAGCAAGTGCCCTTACGCCAATAAAGCAATAAGAATAAAGATAAGTGAAGATCGTAGAAGGTTTACTCCGGTAGCAAGGTCCAGTTATAAATGGGAAAATATTTATAAATCCAGGAGTTCGGTAGAGAGAGTAAACAGCAGAATTGGTAATGTATATGGATTTGAGAAATATTTTATACTTGGGATAAAAAAGATGAAGATGAGATGCACTTTGGCACTGGTTGTAATGCTTGTTAAGGAAATTGCAATATTGCGGGAAGGAATAAAACGACGACAAAAACAGGCGGCATAAAAATAATAAAAGATATCCACAAAAAATTGGTATAGTATGCCCTTTTCTGTGGATAAGCCTTAACAAAAGATTGTTTGAAGGTGAAAAGGCTTAAAAGTGGCTTGTTTTTATTAATGAAAAAAGTAATGAATCTTTTTAAAATAGGATTTGAGCAAATTTAACCCTACAACGCAAATTGTTTTTTGTAAAAAAATGTATTGACAATTATACATTTATATGTTAATATATAGAATATATGAAAAAGTTCCCAGACAAAATCACTACTTGAAATGTATCTTTATCTGAGAACCCATTCATAATGCAATCCCACAAAAGATTGCCATGGCTTTTAGTATACATCTTTTTGATGGGATTGTAAATAATCAATTTGGTGAGGTGGTAATTTTACTAGTCAAAATAATCATTGTATTGTAGCTTTATTTACTACAATAAATATTTTTACTAATAAGGAACAAGCATCTGAATAAAGTGGCGCACTATTTATAAAGTCTGACAGCTATTTTATGTTGGATATCTATAAGTTTTGGAGCATGAATTTCTGCAGTAGCAAAAAATATGAAAATAAGTCTGCAGCAAGCTTTTAGTTCAATTGAATCTAATTGTTTGTGTATTTTGATTATATTTTAAATTGTCATAGTAGAGATTAATGCTTGTTGATGTGCGGTGCATGAACAGATATGTCAAAATTATTTAGTTAAATACATTATCAAATTAGAGAGGATGATTTATTAATGAAAAGTAAAAAAATGGCATTTTTATTAGCCTTTATATTAATATTTAATTTGGCCGTTTCATCAGTTTTTGCTAGTAACGGCTTGGACCAAATTAATAATGAGAGTAATAAAATAGAATATACTAATAAATATTCAGCAGTTCTATATGGTGATGACTGGCAAAGAAAATACTTTATAACTCTTTATGATGAAAAACAGGAGAAAGATATAGTATTGGAAATACCAGCCATTAACGATGGTGTTATTGATGAGGAACAATATAAAGCAGCGTTACCAAAAAGTATTGAACTCAAAGAATTTAAGGTAATAGAAAATCCAGAATATACTCCAATAGGTATCAGGTGGGTAGATACAATTTTTGATATTGGGTGTTTAACTCTGTCTGCTTTAGAATTCTACCAAAATCCAACATTATGGAATGGTTTTAATGTAGTATTGGACGGCTTATCAGTTGCATTACCTTTTGTACCATCAGTAACTGGTGTTAAAAGAATGATTCAAGCAAGTGATGATTTAGCAGATGCTCTGAGATGGGGAGTAGCCCGGTATGATGATTTACGGGATGCAAAAGCAGGAATATCAAGATTCAGTCACTTGGAAGCACATCATATTATAGAGAAAAGGTTTATTGACGCATTTGAAGAAGTTCCTACTATAAATTCAATGTTAGCAATTAATATTCCTAAACCATATCACTATTCTATCACAAGCAAAATGCAACAAATGGTGCCTTACGGAAGTAATTATGCACATTTAGGACGTTCCTACATAAAATCAAGAGTAAGGAAGGGATATCGTGAATTATATATGCAAACTGGTGATGAGCTATATGAATTTTTATACAGGTATGTAGATGAGAGTGATTTATTCCACACAAATACTCATCAGTATATACCAATTCCAGATTTCTTTAAAACATATTGATTTAGATATGCATATGTATTAATATGAAGTAAAGAGAATACCGTTATGGTATGGTATTCTCTTTACATAAATATGGAGGGCAAAACATTTATGAAGGCAAATCTTATTGGAACATTAGAATTAAGTTATAAAGAAAACAAATATATCAGCTTTGAAAACTTTATTTTTGTAAAAGAAAAAATTGATTTGTTTTTTGAAGATAATGAAATTAAGTTGAAAAAAAAACCTGTGAATCCTACGCCTAGATTTAATGCAGCATTTTATGATTTTTCATTTGAATACATGAGTAAAAAACATAACAAATTCCTGGAATTTATAAATGAGTTAGGTTTATGCAATACCTGGTTTTATTATTTGGATTTCGAATTCACAAAAAAGGAAAAAAATGAGTCCCCTTTGTTTCTTGTTCGCATGTTTCCTGATTTCTATGCAACTGGTATTAAACATCCATCAGAATATGGAACTAAATATGAAAAAACATTTATATGCCCTAAATGCGGTGCAACTAAATTTAGTCAGTTAGGTCCCTTGTTTTGGGATACCCGTCAAATGAAGAAAAGATATGTAGTTGAAATACCTGCTAGGAGGCATATTGGTGGCCATGCAATTATTATTTCAGAGAAGCTGAAAAATATATTAGAACAGGAAAAAATATCAGGGTATTATCTCAAGCCGGTAAATAATGTAAGCAGTAATATAAACTTGCCTAAATGCTATCAATTATTTATTAATAATATTTTACCACCGTTATCAAAGAAAATGCCTTTAGTATATTACGTTGAGAATTGTGCTGAGTGCCGAAAATACGGACAGCTTGCTTATCCTCTGCACTATGATAAGAACTTGCTAACAGATTTAAAGGATTTTAATATTGCAAGTGAAGAACAGCTTTCTCCAGAGTTTCAACCAAGAGTGTTGTTTAGCAGGAAACTAATTGACTTGTTTAAAATATTAAAAATAAAAATGCCTGCTAAACCAATAATTTTAGTTGAATAAGCCGCAAGGCTTTATAAAAAGTAAACAAAGCTGTATACTGCTAAAACACACAACACGCAATAAAACTACGTTGAGGCTATATTAGTAAAGTGTAGACAATCGTTTTAACATGCATTTATTAAGGTATGTACAAAATTTAGTGAGAACTTGGTAAGGAAAAAGCTATATATTGCACATGAAAAAAATTCATGCTTCAGCTGTGCTCAAAAAAGTTATTTTGAGTTTCCCCATTTTTTTGAGAATTCAAAATAACACATGTTATACAAACTAGAGTTTACTCATAAAAAGCCAAAATATTTAATGTTTATCCACAGATTTAAAAAGTTATCCAGAGATTTGCTAAAAATAATGCAAAAGCCCTTAAATTATGATATTTTAAGTTTGCCAACAAAAAACAAATTCAAAGGAGCTTTTGCATGTTTAATTATAACAAGTTATCATACCAATTGAAAAGGGAAATTAAGAAATTTTCTAAAAAAGTAACAATAGGATTATCAAAACCAAAGTACAAACTTGTATTCCAAATGTTTTATGGAATGCTTGAATCACAGTCTACACATCTTAGTAATATAGTCAGAGCATTAAAAGAGGAAATTACTCTTAAAAAGACTATTGACAGATTATCTCGGAATCTAAATTGTTTTACTGAGAATAATATTATGACTGAAAATTACATGGATGTTGTGAAAAAGAATACTAACGCTCTTTCCGTTTTAATAGTTGATCATTCGGATGTATCAAAACCTTGTAGTGAAATGTTGGATTCACTATGTAAAGTACGAGATGGTAGTACAGGAAAGTATACAAAAGGATATCACCTGCTGGAAATAACTGCACTTACAAAGCAAGAAAAAATGCCTATGCCTGTATACTCAAGAATTTATTCAAGTAGTGAGCAAGATTTTGTCAGCCAGGATGAAGAAGTTTTAAATGGTTTAAGACACCTTTCAAAGCATTTTGGGGATAAAGGTATTAGAACAATGGATAGAGGGTATGATGCAAATGTATATTACAAATATTATATAAAGAAAAATGAAAAATTTATTATTCGAGCAACAAAAAACAGAAATGTTATTTACAAAGGCAAGACAATAAATATCCTGAAATTTGCTAATAAGTTCAAAGGCAAATATTCTCTGAAGTTTAAGGGTAAGAATGGTGAAAAAATCTATTGTAAAACCAGTTATGCACCAATAAGTTTACCTTTGGCACCTAATAAGGAGTTAACACTGGTTGTAGTACATGGTTTTGGTAAAATACCCATGATGCTGATAACTAATGTGAAAAGCACAGATTCAAGGCTTCCAATAGTAATAACAAAAGTATATCTAATGCGTTGGAGGATTGAGGAATACTATCGTTTTAAAAAACAACAATTTGGATTTGAAGATTTCAGGGTGCAGAGTCTAAATTCCATTAGAGCGCTTAATACTCTTTTGACAATACTTATAGGACTTTTAAGTACATTTGCAGAAAAACAAAATACTAATCTTCTTGTTTTTGAAATAATAGAATGTTCAAAAAGAATATATGGGAAGTCAAAATTCGTATATTATGCATTAGGGGATGGTATTTTTAATATCCTCAAGAAAACAAGAGAAGGCATTTCGGCCTTCTTGTATCTAAAGAAAATTCCACCATCACAACAAGTAACTGTATTCAAAGCTTGTGGTATTAAGGACTGTATTCAATATGTCTATTAAAAATGGGGAAACTCAAAAAAAGTTATTTCTTTACTATTATCAATAAATGGTATATAATTAAAAAAAAGAATATCGAACTAGGGGTGCCTTATTGGCTGAGAAAGATTAAATGTCTTAACTCTTTGAACCTGATGTGGTTAGAACCACCGTAGGGAAGTGTTTTTAGAAGTTTTATAAAAAAACTATAAAAAAGCTTATCCTAGAGGGGGTAGGCTTTTTTTATATGATTTTTGGAGGGGAAGAAAAATGTATTTAATATTAAACGGAAGTAAAAAAGAAATAGCTGAAAAGACAACCATTAAGGAGTTACTTTTACAAATGGGCCTGGAACCGGAAAAAGTTGTTGTTGAGCATAATTATAATGTGGCAGCAAAAGAGTATTGGGATAATACTGTTCTTAAAGATAAGGATAAACTGGAAATATTAAAATTTGTGGGAGGAGGATAAAGCTCCGGCTGTTTTTATATTATTTTTTTAAGAAAGGGTGTTGTTTGTGAAGGACAAACTTGTTATCGGAGGAAGAGAACTAAAAAACAGACTGTTTATAGGTACGGGAAAATTCTCAAATAACAGAATAATTCCCGACGTCATAAAAAAAAGCGGAGCTGAGGTTATAACAGTTGCTTTAAGAAGAATAGATTTCGGCTCGGCGGAAGAGAATATGTTAAATTACATACCGGAGGACTGTATTTTGATGCCTAATACCTCAGGTGCAAGAAATGCGGACGAAGCCGTAAGAATTGCAAAGCTCGCAAGAGCTTCGGGGTGTGGAAACTGGATAAAGATTGAAGTCATATCCGATAATAAATATCTTCTTCCGGATAATTTTGAAACTGTAAAAGCTACTGAAATACTTGCAAAAGATGGATTTGTCGTACTTCCCTATATGAGTCCCGATCTAATGGCGGCAAAAAGGATAAAAGAGGCCGGAGCAGCAGCAGTAATGCCTCTAGGAGCACCTATCGGAACCAATAAAGGACTGAAAACAAAAGAGCTGGTAAAGATCATTGTTGATGAAATAAGTCTTCCCGTAATAGTAGATGCAGGATTGGGTAAGCCGTCTGAGGCAGCAGAGTGTATGGAAATTGGCGTGGCTGCGGTATTGGTCAATACGGCCATAGCAACTGCAGGAAATCCTGCCGTTATGGCAGAAGCCTTCAAACTGGCAGTTAAAGCGGGGAGGAAGGCATACCTTTCAGGATGTGGTACTACTAATGAGTTTGCAAATGCGTCCTCACCACTTACAGGCTTTCTGTGAGTATTAAATACCTGCGGACTTTTAAAGCTTTAAAATACATTAATAATGGAGGCATAGATGGGCTTTTATGAAAAGTATTTACAATTCCGTGATTTTGATTTTGAGAGCTTTTTCAAAAAGGTTACGGATAATGATGTGTTACGAATAATTCAAAAAGACGGAGTAAATGAGATGGAGTTTTTGGCTCTTTTGTCTCCTAAAGGGGAAAAGTATTTGGAGCCGATGGCAGAAAAATCCCAGAGGCTTACACTACAGCATTTTGGCAAAATAATCTTTTTGTATACTCCAATGTATCTTGCCAATTACTGTGCTAATCAATGTGTATACTGTAGTTTTAATGTTGAAAACAGGATTAGCAGAAAAAAGCTTACCCTGGGCGAAGTAGAAAAAGAAGCCGGGATAATTGCAGGTGAAGGGATAAGGCATATTTTGATTTTGACCGGGGAGTCCAGGAAGCATACTCCTGTTTCATACATAAAAAGCTGTATAGAAATTTTAAAAAAGTACTTTCACTCTGTTACCATTGAGATATATCCCCTTGACAGGGATGAATACAAGGAGCTTATCGATTCGGGTGTGGACGGGTTAACAATATACCAGGAGGTCTATAATGAAAAGACCTATAAGGCCCTCCACCTAAAGGGTCCCAAAAAAGATTACGGGTATAGGATGGATGCTCCGGAAAGAGCGTGCATGTCAGGCATGAGAAGTGTAAATATCGGAACACTTTTAGGACTTGATAATTTCATTAAGGAATCGTTTTTTATGGGACTGCATGCACAATACCTGCAAAACAAGTATCCCGGTACCGAAATGAGTATTTCGCTTCCGAGGCTCAGACCCCATGTGGGAGTATTTGAGCCTGAATGCAGGGTAAGTGACAAAAGTCTGGTACAGCTTATAATTGCAATGAGGTTATTCATGCCCAGATTGGGAATTACATTGTCAACAAGGGAAAATGCCGTATTTAGAGATAATCTTATCGGATTGGGAATAACAAAAATGTCGGCAGGCTCAAAGACAGAGGTTGGCGGATACGCGTTAAAAGAAAGGACTGAGGGACAGTTTGATATATCGGATACCAGAAATGTTGAGAAAATAAAGGCTGCCATATATAAAAAAGGTTATCAACCTGTATTTAAGGATTGGCAAAACATATAGCAAAAGGCAGGAGTATATTGATGAATAGGTTTGAAGAGAGCTTGACTAAGCATATGGATGAAAAAAGGCTAAGCATGATAGGCAAGGTGAAAATTGGAATAGGCGGAGCGGGAGGATTGGGTTCAAACTGTGCCTTTAACCTGGTAAGATGTGGTTTTAAGAATTTTATTATTGCAGATTTTGATGTGCTCGAAGCTGCAAACCTTAACAGGCAGTTTTATTTCTTGGACCAGTTGGGGATGAAAAAGGTTGAGGCACTTAAGGAAAATCTTTTAAGGATTAATCCTGATTTAAACATTGAAGCGGTCAGCATGAAAATAGATGATACTAATATTGGCAGTATCTTCAGTCCATGCCATGTAGTTGTAGAAGCATTTGACGGGGCAATTTACAAGAGGATGCTGGTTGAAAACTATTATGATTCCGGTAAATTAGTGGTATCGGCTTCAGGAATTGCGGGTTGGGGGAATTCCGATGATATAAAGACAAAAAAAATACACGATTCTTTATATATTATAGGTGATATGGAATCGGAGGCAAGTGAAAATTTGCCCCCCTTATCTCCAAGGGTGAATATTGCTGCCGCTAAACAGGCAGATGTTATTCTGGAGTGGGTTTTAAAGGATAGAACAAAAGGAGGCGGGCGGTGAAAAATTATTACAGGATCATAGATGCAAATATAAACAGGGCAAGCGAAGGCTTGAGAGTACTGGAAGATATGGTAAGGTTTAAGTATAACGACAGGGAATTTTCTGAGAAAGCAAAAAGGCTGAGGCATTTTGTAAGGGACGGCATGATGGGAATACTTTCCAAGCTTCTTGAGGGAAGAGATTCTCAAAATGATGTCGGTCTTGAGATCTCCCAGGATATTCTTTTAGATGACAGAAAGACTTTTTTTGAAATGGCAGCAGCGAATTTTAAAAGGGTGCAGGAAGCAATGAGAACGGTAGAAGAAAATTTAAAGCTCGTTGATATGTATGATAAGGCAAAGATCTATGAAAATTACAGGTATCAAGCTTACAACCTTGAAAAAGAATTCCGCAAATTCAATAATAATAAAAAAAGCAAGCTTGATACGGACCTTTATTGTTTGACTTGTGAAAAGTATTCAAAAGGCAGGAGTAATCCGGATGTGGTTAAGGCCATGATTGATGGCGGCGTAAGACTTATACAGTACAGGGAAAAGGAAAAAAACATGAGGCAAAAATATGAAGAGTGCTTGGAAATACGTAGGATTACCAGAGAAGCGGGTGCAGCATTCATAGTAAATGACCATGTTGATATTGCAATGCTGGTAGAGGCAGACGGTGTACATATGGGACAGGATGACCTGCCGGTTGAAAAGGTAAGGGAGCTTGTTGGTGATGAAATGATAATAGGCCTTTCCACACATTCGGTACGGCAGGCTGTAGAAGCTTTAAAAACAAGTGTTGACTATATTGGTGTGGGACCCATATATGAAACCTTTACCAAAAAGGATGTGTGTGCCCCGGTAGGTCTTGGGTATCTTGAATATGCAGCCGGAAATGTAAATATTCCCTTTGTGGCAATAGGAGGTATAAAAGAGCATAATATGTACGATGTAAAATCCAGGGGAGCATCTCTTATAGCAATGGTAACAGAGATAGTGGGAGCTAAGGACATAACAGCCAAAGTTAAAAATATTAAGGCAGGTTTAAAAAAAATGGAGGAAAAACAATATGAATAATTATACGACACAAATGGATGCGGCGAAAAAGGGAATTATAACAAAGGAGATGAAGATTGTTTCAGAAAAGGAATCTATGGATTTAAAAAAATTAAGAAAATCTATAGCCGACGGTAAAATAATAATTCCTGCCAACAAGAATCATAAAAATATAGATCCGGAGGGAGTAGGAGAAGGACTGCGGACTAAAATAAATGTTAATCTGGGAATATCAAAGGACTGCTACAACCCGGATAGAGAAATGCAAAAAGTAAAAAAGGCAATGGAATTAAAGGTAGAATCCGTTATGGATTTGAGTTCATATGGCAAAACCAGGGAATTCAGGACTAAGCTTATAGATATTTATTCCGGCATGGTTGGAACTGTACCGGTATATGATGCAGTTGGTTTTTACGATAAAAGGCTGTTTTCAATTACTGCAAAAGAGTTTTTGCATGTAGTTGAGCAGCACGCGAAGGACGGCGTTGATTTCATGACAATACATGCAGGAATCAACAGGCAGGCGGCAGACAGATTTAAAAGAAACAAAAGGCTTGCAAATATAGTTTCTCGCGGAGGCTCGTTAATGTACATCTGGATGGAGCATACAGGCAATGAGAATCCCTTTTTTGAATATTATGATGAAATTCTTGATATTTTTGCAAAGTATGATGTTACCATGAGCCTTGGGGATGCTTGCAGGCCCGGATGCATAAAGGATTCAACAGACCCTTCCCAGGTTGAAGAGCTTATAATTTTAGGAGAGCTTACCAAAAGGGCATGGGAAAAGAACGTACAGGTTATGGTTGAAGGACCTGGACATATGGCAATAAATGAAATTGAAGCGAATGTGGTAATCCAGAAAAGACTCTGCCATGGTGCGCCCTTTTACGTACTGGGTCCCATAGTAACCGACGTTGCCCCTGGGTATGACCATATAACAAGTGCCATAGGGGGAGCAATTGCAGCCTCAAAAGGAGCTGATTTTCTTTGTTATGTAACACCTGCGGAGCACTTGAGGCTTCCTGATCTTGAGGATATGAAGGAAGGCATCATAGCATCAAGAATTGCAGCACACGCTGCAGATATTGCAAAGGGTATAGAAGGGGCAAGGGATTGGGATGACAAAATGAGCCGGGCAAGAAGGGACCTTGATTGGAAGCTTATGTTTGAACTGGCCATGGATCCTGAAAAACCTTCAAGATATAGGGAAGGCTCTATTCCTGAAGATTCGGATACATGCACTATGTGCGGTGAGATGTGTGCGATAAAGAATATGAACAGTATACTCTAGTTCTATATGGAATAGAGTAATAGTTTGTGATTGATGAATGATATTATATTCCATAAGACAAACTAATACTGCAGTGAAAAGATTTTTCACTGCAGCAATGCATATTAAAATATATGGGAGGACGTAGGCTTATGGAAAAAAGAAATGTAGTCACTGATCTGGTATTGGAAGCGCATGAGCTATTAAAAGAAAAAGAGGTTAAGGGAAAGCCATGGGAAGAAAGCCGTGAAGATGGTGTTGAAGTAGAAAATTCGGGTAATGATAAAATAAAAATAACCAGGGTAAGGGTAACATCCCCAAAAGGGGAGCAGCAGATCGGTAAACCCATGGGGACATACATTACATTGGAAGTACCGGGGATTACTTATAATGACAGGGATTTATATGAAAATTCATGCAGGGCCCTGGCAAGGGAATTGGGAAATGTAATAAAGCTGAATAAAAACTCAACCGTACTGGTAGTCGGACTTGGAAACTGGAATGTTACGCCTGATGCCCTGGGACCTAAAGTTATATCAAGGCTTATGGTAACCAGGCACCTGCTGGAATATGTTCCGGAGCAGGTGGATGAGGGAGTAAGGCCTGTATGCGCCGTATCACCTGGTGTACTTGGTATTACCGGTATTGAAACCGGTGAAATAATCCAGGGTATTATCGGCAAGGTTAACCCGGATATACTTATTGCTATTGATGCTCTTGCTTCCAGGAAAATGGAAAGGGTCAATACAACTATTCAAATTGCAGATACAGGTATTGCTCCCGGTTCCGGTGTTGGAAACAAGAGGATGGAGCTGTCTCAAAAGACTTTAGGTATACCTGTAATTGCAATTGGTGTTCCCACAGTGGTTGATGCCGCAACTATGGCGAATGATACCATAGATTTGGTTATAGACAGCATGATAGAGCAGGCCGGCCAGGGAACGGATTTTTACAATATGCTGAAAAGTATAGATAGAAATGAAAAGTATGCAATGATAAAACAGGTTCTGGAACCCTATACAGGTAATCTCATAGTTACTCCCAAAGAAATAGACGAAGTGGTTGAGAGAATATCAAAAGCTATTGCCAACGGCCTTAATATTGCACTTCACGATAATATCGGACTAAAGGATGTGGATAGATACATCAATTGATGCAGATTAATAAGTCAATGATGACTTAATACCGGTTATTTCACCCTTTTTTTTTTGCCTGATTGAATATATAATATAGGGATAAACGGTTTTAAGGAGTTTTTTTAATATGGCAAATGACATAATTGGAAAAATAGATGAATTGAGGAGTTTTTTGAACTACCACAACCATAAATACCATGTAGAA
Organism: Clostridia bacterium; assembly: GCA_028280575.1. Lineage (GTDB taxonomy): Bacteria > Bacillota > Clostridia > Acetivibrionales > STF1-152 > JANQLN01. Next base: position 7,050 of record JANQLN010000140.1, on the reverse strand, counting down.
GACAATCCTGAGATCAGTGATGCGCAATACGATAAAATGTACAGGGAGCTTGAAAAGCTTGAAGAGCAAAGACCTGATCTGATTACAGCGGATTCTCCCACTCAAAGGGTAGGAGGGAAGCCTTTGGAGGGTTTTGTGAAGGTAATCCATGAAGTTCCCATGCAAAGCCTTATGGATGTATTCAATGAGGAGGAGCTGCTGGCTTTTGACAAACGTGTAAAAAATGCTGTGGGTGATGTTGAATATGTAGTTGAGACTAAAATAGACGGATTGTCGGTTTCCCTGCAATATAACGACGGGCTTTTTTCCGTTGGTTCAACCAGGGGAGACGGATTAACAGGGGAGGATGTTACTCTGAATCTTAAAACCGTTAAATCTATTCCTCTTAAATTGAATCGTTCAATACCTCTTATTGAAGTAAGGGGTGAAGTATATATATCTAAAAATGAGTTTGGGAGACTGAATAAAGAGCAGGAAGAAAAGGGAGCTGCCATATTTGCCAATCCGCGAAATGCCGCGGCCGGTTCACTTAGACAGTTGGATCCTAAAATTGCGGCGTCAAGGAAGCTTGACATCCTTGTATTCAATGTGCAAAAAATTGAAGGCAGTTCCTTCAAAACCCATTCCGAATCCCTGGAGCTTATGAAAAGCCTGGGTTTTAAAGTTGTGCCGGATTATGCGGTATGCGGCAGCATCAGTGGAGTTATCGGAGTTATCAATGACGTAAGAGATAAAAGACATGATTTCCCATATGAAATTGACGGTGTAGTAGTGAAGGTAAATTCCCTTGAGAAAAGGAACATTCTTGGAAGTACTGCCAAAGCACCAAAATGGGCGGTTGCTTTTAAATACCCTGCAGAAAAAAAACAGACAAAGATCAAAAGAATATTCGTCAATGTGGGCAGAACCGGTGTACTTACTCCCAATGCCGAATTGGAGCCTGTAAGGCTTGCCGGTACAACAGTCAGCCGTGCCACTCTTCATAATATGGATTATATAAATGATAAAGATATTAGAACAGGTGATACGGTATGGGTACGCAAGGCCGGAGATATTATACCTGAAGTAGTGAAAGTTGATGAAGAAAGGCGTACAGGGGATGAAATACCATTTGAAATGCCTGTGGAATGTCCGGACTGCAAATCTGTTGTTATAAGGGAAGAGGGGGAGTCGGCCTACAGGTGCACAGGTTTGGAGTGCCCGGCACAGCTTTTCAGAAGCATTGTTCATTTTGCTTCCAGAAATGCAATGAATATTGACGGACTGGGACCCGCTATAGTGGAGGTATTACTTAACAAGGGCTTCATTAAAAGTATAGCGGACCTTTACTATCTTGAAGATAAAAGAGAGGAGCTTATTGGTATTGAGCGTATGGGAGAAAAATCAGTGGACAACCTTCTTATGTCCATTGGAAAATCAAAACAAAATAGTATCGGCAAGCTCATATTCGGTTTCGGCATAAGGCATATAGGGGCGAGAGCTGCAAAGCTGCTTGAGGATAACTTTTCGTCGGTTGATGAAATAATGGAGGCGGGCAAGGAAGAAATTGAAGCTATAGATGATTTTGGAGAAATTATGGCTGAAAGCGTTGTCTTATTTTTTAAGCAGGAGCAAAACAGGGAGCTTCTGGAAAGGCTTGGAAATGCAGGAGTCAATTTTAAAAGCAAGAGCAAAAATGCTGCTATAGATAGAAGGTTTGAGAATTTGACTTTTGTTTTAACGGGAGCCCTTCCCACATATTCAAGAAAGGAAGCTTCCGATATTGTTGAAAGCTATGGAGGAAAAACATCATCAAGTGTATCTAAAAATACCGATTATGTATTGGCAGGTGAAGATGCAGGCAGCAAGCTTGATAAAGCCGTGAAGCTTGGGGTCAGTGTTATCAGTGAAGATCAGTTTAAAGAGATGATAAACTAACCGGCCATGCATAAATAATTTATTTTCAACATACAAGACAAATCCCTTATTTTGAGCATTTTGCTTATTCTGGAATATTGAACTTTGTAATGATTTATGTTAACCAATAACAGCACATTTGCATATACTACTATATGTAACGTCATAATTTTTTGCAGTATGGCTTTGGAAACCTTATGTCTTTTAAAAGCCATATTGCAAGAATTAAAGATGTTTCATGCAAAAGTGAAAACCTTTATAAATAATGTTGGAAATCAACAACGATGCTTCCGGCTGGAAAGACAAACAAAGCACATATACCAAAAGCATTATTGTGATGGTCAGCTCAATATTTTAATTGTTGTTTTCGCTAATGAATTTCAAATGTGAGGTTATGTATATGTTCAATTACGGTTATTTTGCTCCAATGGGATATTTCAGACCCGACCAATCCTATATAAGGATTTTGCATGCGTCGCCTGACGCGCCGGATGTGGATGTTTATGCAAATGATGCTAAAATTGCGGAGAATTTAAGTTACAGACAGTTTACACCATACATCAGCGTACCTTCAGGAGATTATAGAATCAGGGTTTATCCCGCAGGTACAACACAAAATGCGGTAATAGATACCGACCTGAGAATACCGGGAGGTAAAATATATACTGTTGCGGCCGCGGGTATGCTTTCAGATATAGGGCTTTTTCCAATAGAAGACCCTATAATGCCCATGCTACCCGGCAAGGTATATTTAAGGTTCGTACATTTATCACCTGATGCTCCGGCTGTTGATGTTACGCTGCAGGACGGATTCAAAGTATTTAATAATATCGGGTATAAGGATATCAGTGACTATGTACCGCTCAATCCCGGTACCTATGCATTTAACGTCAAACCGGCCGGTTCCGATGATATTGTGCTGTATGTGCCGAATATTAATCTTCTGCCCGACAGATTCTACACTATATATGCGGTAGGCTTGGCGGGTGGAAATCCGCCGCTGCAGGTACTCATACCACTTGATGGGAATTCATATATAAAATTTTAAAAAGCAGGCAGGTACGTGTCCATAGAGACACAAACTGGACCGTGGGTTTTGAGAAGGCAGGCAGTAGATTTTGCTGTCTGTCTTTTCTGAGGATTTCATACAGTGGCTTAATGTGAAAGACTGATTTGGAATTATTGTATTTTAAATTCAGAGAATAAAAAAATATGAAGATAGCATGAAGTCGTTTTATACCAATATTTTCTGTAATATATTTTGGATAATATAAATGAAAATATAGTGGTCGTTTTATGCAGGAAGCATTAACTCCTTTTACTTGAGGACTTTTCTTTTAACTTCCCTGGAGTGATACCGAAATATTTATTAAATGTCTTTATAAAATGCCCCTGGTGTGAATACCCTACAGCTGTTGAAACTTCAGATACGTTTTTGCCTTGGTCTTTAATCAAATGAAGTGCTTGTTTCATGCGGCAATAGATTATATGGCTGTTGATGGTCATACCGAAAAGCTTATGATAGCATGACATAAGCTTATTGGTACTCATATGAACCTGTTTTGAAATTTGGGAAATAGTGATATTATTATGATACTGCTCTTCAATAATGGTTTTTGCCTTATACAACGCATCGGTATCCGCCTTTATCATACTTAACGCAGGCAAAGACAGGTTTGACTGTGTAGTTAAGGCATCATTCAAGATAAAAGATAATATTTCCAGTGACTTGCTGTGATAAAAAACCCTTAGCGCATCGCCTTTATAAGAACAGCCTATTACCTGATTTAATACTAATATAAAGTAACTGAGGCTATCCCCTTTAAGTTCATTCCATTTTTTATTCCGTGCATGAATGAAATATCGTATATCGATATATTCCTTTAAATAGGATTTGTCGATATATATATTAATACAAGTGTACTTACCCTTTTGAAGTGACATTATATCGGTGCCTTTCTTACTCTCGTCTTTAAAACGAATCCGATACCCTATGCTTACAGGCTCTTTCTTTATATCATCATAAGTAGCAAGTATTTCAATACCTTCATATTCTATGTTGTAATTAATGTCGATATTATTATTTATCGAATACTCCGAAATAGAGATTTCAAAGCCGGCCGAAAGTATCATCCGCTTAATTACAAATTCAAAATCAGTATCTTCACAATTATATAGAATAAAGCCGTCATCAAGTTTTATCTGCTGACCACTCAACAAAAGCAGATGTTCATAAAAATCCGAAGGGTAAAAAACAGTATAAGTATTTGAGTGTATATTCATTGAAAATCCATCTTCTTTTTTATAAGTTACAACCAGTTTAGCAAAGCAGAAATATAATGTCAATATATAATTGTGCAAATGTGATATTTATTGGTGGAATAGTGACTTGAAAACAAGATTACCTTAAAATAAAATAAGTTTGTCAAGGCTAACAATAAAAAATCAATTGGAAGAAAGGAACAGTATGAGTACAATAAATTATTCTAAAAGTAAAAGACTGACTGTAAGAGATATAGTTACAATTGCTATTATTGCTGTACTGTATGTTATTATCCGATACTTAGTAGCGATGGTTACCATTCCTTCTATTAAAACATTTATGATTTTATCAGGCAGCATCTGCGCATTTTTAGGAGCATCGCTATATTTGGTTATGGCAAACCGTGTATCCAAAACAGGCACAATCTTTTTGTTTGCAGTCCTTATCGGAATTGTAGACGGTCTTATGGGATATCTTTTTTTAATAGTATATTTTGCGATTTGCGGTCTTGTTGCCGAAATTTCAATGCTTGGTAAAAACAGTTACAAGAATCCTTTAAGAAATACGATAGGATGGACAGTTTATTCATTGATGTTTTCGTTTGGAAATTATATAGCAATATGGTTTACTTGGGAGTCATACGAGGCACAGGCTCTTAAAAACGGACTCCCAAGAGAACTACTGGATATGCATAGATACTATTATACAACTCCGTTATGGATATACATTATTTCAGGTTTAGCAATAATCGGTGCAATACTTGGCTGCTTATTTGGTCATAAAATACTAAATCGTCATTTTAAAAAGTCCGGCATAGCATAAAGGAAAAAAACTCATGAAAAGACAAAGTAATTTTATAAGGATGTTGAAACTGTCTGAAAAAGGGCGTACTTCACTTTATATTGCAGTATTTTTAGTTGTTATAAATGGTGTCTTATCAGTGTTTCCTTATTATGTATGCTATCTTGTTGCCAGCGATTTATTGGGACATTCTGTATCCGATTACAATATAAGCACATTAATAATATGGCTTTTTTCCGTACTGGTTTTAAAAGCAATTACGGCAGCAACGGCAGGGTATCTGTCACACCACTGTGCATACAATATGCTTTTGGATATAAGAATATGTGTTGTTGAAAAGATGGCAAAACTCCCACTCGGATATTTCTTTGCACACCCTGCTGGTGAAATAAGGAAGACCATAGTTGAAGATGTGGAGAAGTTAGAAAAATTCTTTGCTCATCATATCTGCGATTTTGTTAAGATAATTGTTATGCCGATAACAGCATTTGTACTCTTGTTAAAAGTAAATATCATTATGTCGTTTATCTTTCTTATACCTCTGCTTTTGGGAGTAATATTTCAGGTACTGGTTTTTAAAAGCTATAACACCATGATGGATGAATATTATCATTATAAAAGTCAAATCAGCAAAAGCGTTATCGAATACATAAGAGGTATGCCTGTAGTCAAGCTGTTTAATAAGACAACGCAGACATTTCTAAAATTTAATCAAACGCTGAATGATTATAAGGTATTCTGGATGCAATTCGTCAAAAAAACCGGTTTTCCTTTTGTAGGATTTTCGGTTTGTTCGGATTCGGGATTTTTATTCGCTCTTCCTCTTGGAATAATTATGGTAGCAAGTTCAATTATTTCAGTTCCAGGGTTGTTTTTGCTTCTTTCTGTGGGAGTAAGCTATACAATGTTTATTCCTATTTTAGGTCAGGTGGCATCTGTGTTGTCAATTAATCTAAAAAACTTAGACGGAGTTTACAGCATTTTGGATACGCCTTCTTTGGACGAGTCAGATATTGTAAAAGCAGAAGAAATCAAAAACTATGATATGGGTATTGAGAGTGTGACTTTCGCCTATGAAAAGGGTTTAGAGGTATTAAAGAACATAAGCATCAATATAAAAGAAGGTGAGACAGTGGCCTTTGTAGGACCGTCAGGTGCAGGCAAAAGCACTATGGCTAATCTGATAGCAAGATTTTATGACCCTCACTACGGCAAAATAACACTTGGTGGAATAGACATTAGGGATATGAGCTACAATTTGCTTATGGATCATGTTTCCTATGTTTTTCAGGAGAATTTCACATTTGCAGATACAGTATTTGAAAATATACGCATGTATAATAAAGAAATCACAAAAGAGGAAGTTATAAAAGTTGCCAAACTTGCCAGGGCAGATGAATTTATCAGAGAACTGCCTGATGGATATGATACTTTGCTTGGCAGCGAAGGAACATATCTTTCGGGAGGACAGGTTCAAAGGATTAATATTGCAAGAGCAATAATTAAAAACTCCCCTATCGTGATATTGGATGAAGCTACTGCATTTACAGACCCTGAAAATGAAAACTTAATACAAAAGGGTTTAAATGAGCTTTTAAGAGGTAAAACGGTAATAGTTATCGCTCACAGACTCATGACTATTCGTCACGCAAGCGATATATATGTCTTCAATAAAGGTGAAATAGTTGAATCAGGTAATTTCGAGCAGCTTATGGCTCTTGACGGACTATTTTCTTCCATGTGGCAAACTGCTAAAGAAACGAAACAATGGAAATTTACAGTGAGAGGCGGCACACATGAATAATATCAAAACACTGCTTAATATATCAGGAAAACACCTCAAGGACTTATGGAAAACCGCTGCATTCAGTTTTGCTGAAATTATATTTATTATTATCCCGTACATTATGGTTTTAAGGACGCTTCAGACGATAAAACCCGGAACGGATGATTATATGTTTGAAGCCGTGTTAACATTTGCAGCTATGCTTTTATGCATGTTTTTAAGATTTTTATTCAGGTGGAAGGCATATTACAATATACAGATATGCGGAGTTTCCTTTAGTACAGATTTGCGAAGGGAAATAGGA
>JANQLN010000044.1 GCA_028280575.1 Clostridia bacterium | reverse complement strand
CTGGTCATTCTATAGTTTAACTGATTTCCTGAATTGATTTTATAATGAACATCAACCCATTGAGTATTCACCTTTGAAGTAAATGAAATTTGTGATGAGCTTGCAGTTAATTTATTTACAGTATGTAAATAATCAGATGAATTATCAGCAGCAAGTACACTAGTACTGAACAATAATGAAACTAACATACATATAATCATTGTTATTGTCAACATTCTCTTTATCATATTTTACCTCCCATTTTTTCAAAGCTTAGTTTTTCCTTTTTCATGCCTCTTTCATTAGCCTTTATCTATATTCTTTTTTAATACTACTTTCCCTATTCAGTTTTACCCCCCAGCATATTGAGTATAGAAAAAACTATAAATATGTACTACTATTTTTGTTGTTCGTATATCAATTGCTTACATCTATACTTTACTATATACATTTTATGGTTGTCAATACATAATTGGTATTTATTAATTTTTTAGAGATTTATAGTAATGGGTATATCTGAAAATGTTTATTTTTATACACAGTAAAAAATGTTGATAAAAAAACTCAAACATTACAAGGTAGTCTCTTGTAAATAGATAAAAGCCCATTAATGTTATATAATGGATTTAAACTTAAAATATGTGATTTGAAAGATATCAAAAAAATTTAGGAAAAGTTAAAAAATAATATTTTACTGTACAACTACATACCAATAATAACTAATTGCTTTCTCCTAGGAGCTTGCGACAAATCCTTGCACGCGTCTTTACGTCCATTATTTCCGCTCAAACTCCGCAAAAAAGCAACAAATATCCAGATACTCGTTGTTTTCTTGCGAATCTTGAGCGAAAAAATGAATCAAAAATCCGCATACAAGAGTTCTGTTACAGACCACTAGTACTATGCGTTCTTTGCCTTGCGTTTGCGATTCCATTCCTTCAAAATTCCCTTATTCATAGAAACCATCATTACAACGAGCATGAAAAACCCGAGTAAAACATCCTGGAAGGTTGAGCGTACTCCCATGGCAATCAGACCATTGAATATGATGGCAAGTGATATTTGACCAATCAAGATGTTCACGATGAGATTGTTGATAAGCGGCATGAGCTGCAGGCCGATCATTAAACCCATCATGGGCTTGAATATTAATGCGACTGTAGACATCCTGGTTGCTACGCTTATAGTGTTTGCATAACATACTTCTAAAATTGCAGCAATACCAAAGAATACTCCTCCAAGTATATAAGCTAAAAATTTAGTACTCTTGACATTGACACCCATTGTTTTTGCAACCAGCTCGTTATCCCCGACAACTTTTACATTGTAGCTGAACTTTGTGTAATTGAAGATCAAATAGAAAAATACTGCTGCAATCGCTGCAATAATATAATTGTAAGGCGTGGAACCAATAAAGGAAATATCATTCTTGATTGAAATATAGCCTGCCCTATTTGTTAAATACAAGCCGATAACCTCGGTTGCCAGAACCATTCCTAATGAAACGACCAGCGAAGGGATGCGAACTAAAGTATAGACACCGCCCATGAGTGTCCCCATCAATACACCTGTAAGGACACAACCCACTACCAATCCCCAGGGTCCCATAACTGAACTGAGCAACGCGCCGGTTACACCTGAAGTTACAATCTGGACACCCGCACTCAATTCAAATAATCCGGCTATCATGCTAAAAGCCATCCCGAATCCTATAATGGTCGGCACAATGCTCTGGCTGAATATCACAGGCAGGCTCTTAAAGCCGAAGGCAGGTGTTAAAGCCGTGAACACAGCAAATAAAATGGCCGGAATACTAAAAGCAATCATAATATTTTTGATTTTATTTGCAAACATAATGTACTCCTTATTTTATTGGCAGGATATGATTGTCTAAAATCCTGCCGCATAAATTTTATTTTGGTTCCACCATTTATTACAGTGCTTATTTTGACCTTCTATTAACAAGGTCTTCCAGGCTCCATTTATCCAATATTTCCTGAATACTTTCGGCAGTTACGTCACTGTTTTCAAACTTGAAGAATCCTTTTTTTAACTCTTGTTCATTATAGATTACGCCGTCACCATATGCATATTTTATATAGTTTTCGATATCTTCGCTCTTAGTGGCTAAAATCAATGGAATCTTCAGTTCGAGCTTTTTGTCACTTAAAGGTGTTCCTTTTATATAGTTGGCAACAATTGCATTTGCAACATTGTTCTCAATACCAAAATGTCCGCCGGCAAAAGCATAGATATAGCCTTTATCGAAGTACTCAGAAAGCTCGGGGACCCAATCCCAGCCTGCCACCAGGACTTTGCCGGCCTTGCCTTGATCCTCAAGTCCCTTTATAATTGCAGGTACAGTTCCGGCAACCACAGAACCGGCATGAACAATGGCATCCAGGTCAGGATAAGCCGACACAAAACTTTCTACAGCTTTTGTCGCATCACTGGCCTGAGAAATAGTACGTGATTCGGCAACTATTTCTACTCCAAATTCTTTTGCCGCTTTTTGAATTCCTTCGTCACGTGTGGTTGCAACCTTGTCACCAAGGGGACGTGCGATAAGCGCTATCTTTTTTGCACCTTTTTCCTGGCTCAGGCCTTTTATGAGATTATAGCCCGCTTTTGCTTCATCCTCATACTGGCAGCCAATATAATACGGATTATCTTCGAGCAGCTTCCGTATCTCCGGATCATCAACATTCCTCATGGAGAGATAAAAATAGGTTTTGGACTCCTTTGCCTTTTGGGAAACAACCGGGAGCACCGCCTCATCAACAGGAATAAAAGCAAAACCATTTACTTTTGCCGCAATGAGCTTTTCAACGTTCAATATCATGCCGTCGGTAGAATAGTCAGCATCAACTCCAAACTGGTTAATTCCTGCAGCTTTAACTACAACTTCGCGGTTCCGGTTAAATTCTTTGCTTGTTTCATCCTGGGCCTGGGAACCCATGTAACCAATGAAAAGCTTTTCAGCAGGTGCTGTTGTCTCTGCCGCACCACCTCCCGTATCGGCCCCTTTAGCTTCTTCCCTGCCGCCTGTGCCGCAGCCCCATAATGCGCCAACCAGCATTACTGCAGATAATACCGCTACCAATCCTTTTTTCAACCTCTTAATCATTGATATTCTCCTTTTTTTAATTAATTTAATTACTGCCTTTATTTAATTACAGCTATATTTTTCCGGTTAAAGGTAACAGCTATGACAAGGATAAAGATGATACCGCGTATCGCCTGCTGTATATCAATATTTACTCCCCACACCGACATGCCATTTGACAGGATTGCCATTGAAAGACCTCCTACTACCGCATTGCGGAATCTTGAACTTGGTCCCCCCGTAATGGGCATGCCTCCTAAAAGCAAGGCTATCATTGCATTGAATTCATAATTAAGACCGGTTTGGGTAGTTGCAGCACCTGTTCTTATGATGCTGTAAAAGCCCATCAAGCCTGCAACAGCGCCCACTATTATAAACCCAGTGATTTTTATGCATCCCACATTTATTCCCGACTGCCTGGCCATCACTTCATTGGCTCCCACTGCCCTGCACATTTTTCCAAGCTTTGTATATTCAAAAACTATATATCCTGCCGCCAAAAGGACCACAATGGTAACCACTCTCAGCCCGGTGCTGTTCCAGTTCAGCATTTTAAAGGGAACCCTTTTTCCTCCGTCGGCCAAAAGCTGGGTGGTAACCCCCATTATCAAAAATCGCATCGCCAGCGTAACTATAAAAGGCGGTACTTTGAATTTGGCAACTGCGATTCCATTTGCAAAGCCTACAGCCAAACCGACCAAAACACTTGCAGGAATAGCCAGCCAGGGATTTACTGCTGCCGCATATGCACCTACGGCAGCCGACAGAGCAACGACAGCACCTGAGGAAAGGTCGAGGAAACCCTGTGACATGATAAAAATCAATACACTGCTGCTGATGGCGATCATAAACGCTTCATTGATCAGCGTCGAAAGGTTTCGCTCTCCGAATATATCACCACTGGTGACCAGGGTAAAGAAAACTACCAGTAATATAAGCCCTGCATATGGAACATAGTCTTTAACATTTAATTTAATCCTGTCCATTTATATAGTCTCCATATTATTAAATCATGTACCTAAATCATATATTGGATTACGGTATGTTCGGTCAAGTCTGAACTGCGTTCAAATTCACCTGTAATAACGCCATCTTTAAGGATCAATACCCGGTCACTCATCCCAATCAGCTCAGGGAGTTCTTCGGATATCATCAATACCGCCTTGCCCCGTTTCTTTAAATCATATAATAATTTATATATGGCCGCTTTGACACCGATATCAATGCCTCGTGTGGGGCAATCGAAGATATATATATCAGCATCGGTCCCCAGCCATTTTGCAACAGAAACCTTCTGCTTGTTGCCGCCGCTCAATTGCATGATAGGCTGCTCCACACCTGACATTTTTATTGACAAAACTTCCGACCATTTCCCGGCAAATTCTTTTTCATCTTTTCTGCTGATAAATATTCCCTTTTTCAACTTATCATAAGAAGTGATGCAGATGTTATCCTTGATGCTTGCTGTAGTCATAAGAGCTTCCCTGTCACGGTCCTTAGGGATGTATGCCATCTTATTGTCCATCGCAATTCGCGGAGAAGCAATAATCTTATTATTTCCAAGCTCTACAGTTCCCCTGTCGGGTGAATACAGGCCAAACGCCAACTGCCCCACCCGGTGCATCCCGCAGTCTGCAAGCCCCCCCAGTCCGAGAATTTCGGCATAATGCAGCTCTAAAGAAATGTTATTTAACATCTTATCAGAAACATTATTGAGCCTTACGGCAACACGGTCCTGGTGACTGCTGTCGTAATCGGACCGGTAATAGTTCTCAGATACCGTGCGTCCAACCATCAGGCCCCTGATTGTATTTGTGTCAAATTCCTTCTTGTTAAGTGATTTAATATGGTGCCCGTCACGCAAAACGGTCAGTTTATCACATATTTCCATAACTTCGTCAATATCATGGGAGATAAAGAGTACCGAGTTTCCCCTTTCGCGCATCCTTTGCATAACATTGTAAAGGATTTCCCTCCCTCTTATACTCAATGCATTGGATGTCTCGTCAATGATCAGCAGCTTTGGCTTTACATACATTGCCCGGGCCAATTCCACCAGCTTTCTTTCTTCAAAGCTCAATGAACCTAATGCCGCCTTTGGATTGATATTTTTTATTCCAATAGCTTCAAGGGCAATGCTTGTCTCTGAATTAAGTTTTTTCAGGTCCATCAGCCCGTTCCTGAGAAACAGGGACTCTTTGCCAACAAAAACATTTGCTGCAACGGTTACACTGGGAAAAGTCCCCTGCTCCTGCACAATCATGCAAATTCCATTCAACGAAGCTTCCAGCACCGACCCAGCAGTAAATTCCTTCCCCTTCAGATACATCTTTCCACTATCGCTTTTCTGTACAGCAGCAATTATCGAGGAAAGGGTAGATTTACCGGAGCCATTCTCGCCTATAAGGCCATGTATTTCTCCTCTTTTTACAATAAGATCCACATTGTCCAGTGCTTTCGTAGGGCCAAAGGACTTATACATACCCTCGCATTTAAATAAAATATTTTGCATAAATACACCTCGCTGCGCTTTCATGAACTCCTCTTATCAACTATTGCATTAATGTGCAGGAATTTGATAACCGATTAATTTAACTTTTAAGTTAAATTAATTATACTTCACAGCCGTTTTAAAAAAAATAACGTATTCCTTAAATTTTGTTTGAAATCCTTACTTTTAAAGAATTTGACAGTTATAATACACTACATTCTTTTTTGGTCAGGTTTCAGAACAAGAGTAACGCAAGTACCGTCAGAAGGAGTGCTTTCTATTTTCAAACAGTCGCATTCGCCATAAAAATAGAATAATCTTGTCCTGATATTTGCAATACCAATATGTTTGCCACGTTTATCCCGATTTGAATATGAGTCATATAAATTCAGTTGTTCCAGCTTATCAACATTTATCCCTCTGCCGTTGTCAAAGACCTTAATAAGAATATTTTTGCCACTTCTATAAATAGATATTTTAATAATGCCGGATATTTGTCCGTTTTCTTCATCTGTCAATCCGTGTAAAAGGGCATTCTCTACAAGAGGCTGAATTATATTCTTAGGTATTTCAACATTTTTTAAAGATGCATCTATATCCCATATAATTTCTACTTTATTTTCGTGCCTATAGCTTTGAATAATCATATATTGCTTTACAATTTCCACTTCCTGTTCAATGGTATCCATGATTTCAATTTTATTTACCCTGAGACGGTCCTGAAGAATTTTAATGAGTGCCGAATTAACAGTTATAATGTCCTGGGTGCGTCCTTTACGAGCAAGATAATTAATGCTGCTCATTGTATTATAGATAAAGTGAGGATCCATTTGACTGATAAGCAAGCTGTACTTAACGTGCTGCTCCATCTTTTCCTTGGCAATAATAGTTTTAATATGCTTTTTTAGCTCTGAAATCATACTATTGAATATCCTGCTGAGTTTACCGATTTCATCGTCGGTGTGAACATCTGAAACCACATCAAGGTTTCCCCCTGCAACCTCATTCATAACAGATGCGAGGCGGCCTAGAGGTCTGATAATATTTATTATCATAGGTGTTAATATAATAGTTATAAAAAAAAACAATAATACAAAAAGCATTACCACGCTAATAAAGTATTTTATGAATGTGTTGACCAGGCTGCTATCTGAAATAAAAGACACCAGCACCCATTTGCTTTTAGGAGATATATTGATAAAATTATGTTTACCGCTTTCTTTAAACTGCTTAAAATTATATAAAGATATATCATTAAATTTCTTCAAGCTCCCCTGGGACCATACTTCAGTATCTGATAAATAAAAAGGATTATTGCCGGAGTCCATCCACTGAAAGCTGTCAAGATTATTTTCCGCCAATACACGGGTTAAATTTATTATTTCAGTTGCACGAAAAAAAATGGTAATAGTAAGCCGATGTGTATAAAAACTAAAATTCTTACAGTATGCACCGGTATAAACATCTTTTCCGTTTGAGTCGACAGTGTATAGTTTTGAAAAGCCTTCTGCATTATCCGTCTCACGTATGGACTCATACCATCCGGTCTTTAGCAATTCAAGATCAGCATTATCTATCTGCGCAATGGAATCAAACATCTTTCCACTATCTGTTTCGATAAATATACACCGGATATTGTTTCCGGTTCCTGCAAATTTATTAAGGGACAAACGGACCAATTCATAATTGCTTTCAGAATATGGATTATCAACATAATTTATAAGTGAAGTTTTCAGTTCTTTTGATGTTGTTATGCCATCTGCATAATTCTGTATATGAGAGAGCAAATAGTCTGTCTGTGTGATAATTTTAGAATTTACATTTTGTACATTTTTTAATGCGCGGCTTCTCAAAGGAGGTACAAGGGTAATGTATGATATAGCCGAGGTAATTATAAACCCTGTTAATCCAATAATCATTATTCTAGAAATAATTTTATGAGTTATTTGCGATTTTCTTCTTGTTTTCATAGTTCAGCCCCTTTTTAAAATCACCGGGATTAAATCCGGTTACATTTTTAAATATCTGACTGAAATACTGGCTCGAACCGTATCCCACCATCGATGAAATTTCATAAACCTTGAAAGATGGCTCGCATAAAAGCTCTTTTGCCTTTTTTATCCTTATGTCCGCAATATATTTATTTACTGTCATTCCCGTTTCTTTCTTAAAGCTGACACTTAAACGGGTTGAGCTTAGACAGACATGCTCTGCAATGTTGCTGATGGTCAAATCTTTATTGTTGAAATTCCTGCTAATAAACTGCATTGCCTTAAGGACAACATTTGAATACCTGTTTTTATTCTGTATTATCATCTCTCCGGCAATCTCCCTGTACTTGCATTTCATCCAGTTTTTTATACCTTCTCCATTAAGCCAGTACTCCCTGTTGTTTGCTTCACTCAAATCTGTCTTATTGAAAGCCGCAGGAATAGATGCTGCAGTTTTAACCAATATCCTGTAAAAGGCCTGTGAGACAGAAACCAAACTGTCAAAGCTCATATTTGGAGGTAAAACCCGTGAATAGACAGAATCTATATATTCCATTATGGCAGCTTCATCCATTTTTTCAATCATTCTCTCCAGGATAGCTTCATCAACCGTTACTGCCTTAGAATCAATACCCAGGTTTATATCATAAAAATTATATACCTTATTATTCCCCAGCAGGTATTTTGCATTTAATCTTCTGCTCAGGGTAGAATATGATTTTTTCAGTTCAAAAAGAGTTTGCTTGTTGTCAATGTAAAAAATCGAAAAGCTGCATCCTAAATTTTCTTGAAGGTGTCTTTTTATGCTGTCCGCCTTTTGAAACATTAACGAGTTTACCATAAGCTGAGAAATACAGTTTGTAAGCTGTATAAGCAGCACTACCTGATTTATGCCTATTGCTCCAGCCGACAAAATACGAAAATCCTCTGCTTGTAAAAACATGCAGCAGGACATTATTTCCATATAATTTGTTCTGCTTTTTTCATGGCTGGGGACATCTGAGATCGGCAAGGGCAGGTCCTGGTCTACTATCATGTAGAACACCGGCGTTGTAAGCAATTTTTTAACACCCGGATCAGGTATGGAAAATTCCGGCAGCAGATCATTTCTTGAATTAAACAAGTCTCTTATGACTTTCTGTGCAAGCATTAGAGATATTTTAAAATCATAACCGATAAGCTCTTTTACATTAAAAAGCTGTTCTCTGATTCTCTGCTCGTTTATTTCCCATTTCAGTATATAGTCCGTAATTCCCAACTGAATAGCTTGTTTCGCATATTCAAAGTCCCTGTATGCTGTGAGCAGTAAAATTTTGGTCTGTTTGTTTATTCTGCGTATGTTTGCAATAAGTTCGATTCCATCCATAAAAGGCATTTTAATGTCCGATATGACAACTTGGGGAGAGAATTCCCGGAATTTATTCAAAGCCTGCCTGCCATTATATGCTGTTGCTACAATTTGAAAACCATTAGCTTCCCAGTCAAATATACCGATAAGGTCTTCAATGACATATTTCTCATCGTCTACAATCATTACAGTGATTTTGCTCATACTAATACCTGCCTTTGGATGTATTTAATTTTTTAATCGTTTAAAAAAAATATGCTTTATATGCCGCAAGTTTGCAGTGGGCTTCATTATACCAGAAGTTTTTCCCTTTTTCAATTGTTAAAATTTACCTGCGTTTAATCATGGCATATATCGCTATAACAAAGTGCTTAGGACTTAACCACCAACCTTATACCACCACCACACTGTTAATTTACTATTTATATAGTTATATATGTACATTTAAAAACTATCATTTTTCTTAATGCCCAATGCATGAAAGACAGGTCAGTGTTTTAAGCCTCCTGTCTTTCATCTCATTAATTTATCAGCATGTATTAAAAGTATACAAAACGAAAAGATTCCCGGCTTAATTTATATTTTCAACGGTATAAGGTATCAAAATGGTTTCTCCTGTCATACCATAATCCTGAACGCTGCTTTTTACAGTTTCATTGCCCCCGTCTAACATGCTTTTAATAGTTTTAACCTTATCATAGTACCCCCTTGCCTTTAACCGGTTGTTAAGTGTACTGGATACCTCTACTTTGACGGTGTTTTCTCCAGGAACCAGCAGGTCGCTTATATCTACTGTCAAATTGCTGAAATCAACTGCCGGTGTCTTCCTTCCATTGACGTATACCGCAGCAGAATTTCCGTTTGTCGAACCAATCCGCAGATAAGCGCCATTGTTTGAAGCCCAGGTCTCAGGCAGCTTGAATGTGGCGGTATAGCATCCAACACCCGAAACCTTAGGACCTACGGCCGGAATATCCTTCCATGGCTTTAGCTTTGTTTTGCCAACCTGAATTTTAGTTTTCTTTGTCTCGTAATATACTTCATTGGTAACATAGCCATGTCCGCGATCTTCATTAATAGTAACCTTTTCACCTTCGTTCCAGTCCTCCACCTCAAGTTCCCATTCGTCCAAATTTATATTTTCAGGCGTTTTCATCTCTCTGGTTACCACGGAACCATTACTGAGCTGTGTAGTGTAAGTGCCGCTCTCACATGCGACAATAAAAATTTTGCCGGAAACCTGAAGCACCTTGTAGGCATTGCTGGAAAGCGCATGCACCTGGTCTTTTTCGTCAAGCTTCAGAGCAATCACAGTAGCTTCTCCAGGCTGAAGGGTAATTTCTACCACAGTACGTCCGTCTTCATGTTCATATATACCCAGCTCTTCAGCCGTTCCGCTCCAGCAGTTTACCTGGTAAGGCTTTCCGGTTCCTTCTATTGCGACCTTGCAGGTAAAGGCTTCTTTTTGAGCGTACATGTAATTATATGCGAACAGATAGCGGACATCCCCATCTTCCCTCATGAAAGTGAGAATGTTTTTATTGGGTTCAGAAAAACGTGCACGGGGATATACTCCGAGAGAGACAAGAGCGTTATAAGTTTCAGATTGGTTGTCAATTTCTGCAACATTTTTGAGGTTCTTCATCTCTGACATGACTTCCGCCAGCTTCTTATCCATATTATCATTATAGGGTGTCTTGCCGGCGGCTTTTAAATGTGTTTTATTGATACCCAGGCGGGTCATTTCAGTTGCTCCGTTTACAATTACTAAAGGCAGGCCTTGTTTTGCCCACTTTAATATTTGAACTGCGCCGGATAGCGGCATATCTTCCTGATAAATAATAAGGGCTTGATAGGCAGGTCCATCCGGGGCAATTACGCCGCTGCCGAACCGGATACTCTCTTCTTCCAGAATTTGAGGAGCAAAGTAGTCGTAGGTATAGCCGGAATTCTGCAGGGCCATATCTTTCCAATAAATGCCTTCATTAGAACGAAGCCACCTGTTTTCGTAAATATCTTTTTCTTCCCCGACAAAGTACAAATTATTAAAATTGTAGTCCAGCCTTAAAATGCCAATATCCATAAGGGGAGCTCCCTGCCTCAGAATCATCTGGTAACGCGCAAGCATACCGGTCCAATCGTTGTAATGCTGAAAAGCTGGCTGGCGGCACCCAAAACGGTCTGAGAACACTGTCCACATTCCCTCATGTCCAGGCCAGTGAGTAGAGGCTTCTGAGCCGGCAATACTGGAATAACCGTGCAGGACGGTACGGGAGACACCGGCTGCAAACTGGGTGAAAATAATCTGGTTATAAAAATCCAGGCCCATCATATAGTTCAGTGACGTTGCGCCGGTCTCACTGGAGTATATTCTATTGTATAGATGGGCAGGCCCTGCCAGGTTACGGAAAGGTTCGATCTGTGAGGCAAATTCCAGAGATTCTGTCTCTATAACATCTACATATTTTCCAGGCTGGGATATTTCAAAGGGCATGCCATAGGAGATTTCAGAACGCAGGGTTATGCCTACGCTGTGGAGCCATTCCTGAAACGGCTTCAGCATGTTGTCCATGTAAAGGTGGGTCATGGTTTGGTACAGGTCGTTACGCACCTTGGCAATGAATTCAGCAGCGTCCTGGTCTTGATAATAGTATTTAAAATCTCCCATAATCATCATTGATTCTTGTTCTTTCATCACAAAGGGAAGATACGGTGTGAGATCATATCCACGCAGCCTTTCAAATTCCTCCTGCAAATGATATCCCCAGAACTGACCACCATTGCCAAATGTGGATAATTCCAGAGAATCCATATACATCTGTACTCTTCCGTTTTTCTTGATCAAATCTTTCAGCTCAGGAGTAAGGACCTCCTTGTCCCAGTAATCTATCAGAGCTTCCACACCATATTTATCAATATAGTTTACCGTATATGAAACACTCACTGAAGGTGAGGCTGTCTGCCCGGTTCCATGCATCCAGAAGGTAAACAGCTCATAGTCTCCGTCTTCAGGTGCAGTCCAGTTAAGCGTTCTGGTGTCTCCGATTCCTTCAACCCTATCTGTTAGTACTATAGCTGATTCTTTATCCAGGTATGCTGCATTCCCCTTTTTAGAAACACACTTTACCGCAACAACGGCAATCAGCTCCTGCACGTGAAAATCTGCCTTATGCATCAGAAAATGTTTACTTTTAGTCCCTTTCGCTTTTGCCAGCAGCCCCGTCCGTGTTTCACCTGTTTTAACAGTTTCAACTGTAAAATCCAGTTCTTTGGCAGCGGCTTTATCATCCGGGGTAATAGTTATCAGATTTGCATTTGACCAGTTTGTACCGCTGGTCACACTGGCACCCATATTTTTCCGGGTAACTTCTCTTATAACCAGCTGCGAGTCGTGAACCCATTCCTCTGAACCCCAACCGTAACGTGAAGAATCGGCACCTGCTTCCTCCATGGCTAAAAATTCCGCTGCACCAAATCCCGCATCGTGCATCATTTGAATATCCTTTTTGAGCGTTCTATCGGTATGGAAGCCTTCAGCTAACCACCATCGAACTTCCGGCCAGTATTCTATAGCAGGGTTTTTCAGCTTCTCTTTAAACAAATTCATAAGATTACCTCCTGTTTACAAAAATCATTTTACTATAATGATACTTTATAGCCATATACTAAAAAATAATGTAATCCTTAATTTTTGTTAGCAATCCTTACAATTGTTTAACTGTTTTTAGTTTGATAGGGTGGTGATTCCTCCGTTGAAACATTACTAGACCACTAGAGATAAACATATTTTGCAACTATTTTTTCTATATAACCGTCGAATGGGAACTCTCTTTCTTCCAAATGCAATATTACTGTTTCAACAGCCTTTTCGGCTTTTTTGACAATATAATCAGGATATGACATTTCCTCTTTGTGTATATTAAATTCATCCCTGTCCACAATTTTATAGGACATATCACTTTGAACGATAACATCCAGGTCAATATCAACAAAGCTTACATCCTTTATTCCAAGTTTACAAGGCATAGAAATATTACAGTAATAATAATCAATACTTCCATCCACATTAATCACACACGCCGCAGTGTACCATCGGTCGTTAAAATAGAATTCTATGGAATGCCGCTCAAAAACAAAATCCTTGCCTCTTGTATGGTGCTTTAGAGTACGACCCGGCAAACCGTTCAAAATATATAGATTGCTCCTTTTTTCCAGAAGCTTCATAGGAGATTCATAATGTATATTTCCGTTATATTTATAAGCTCGTATTGTTATCATCATCACTATTATCCCAAGTTCATTGTTTGATATATTTTATAACAGAAATTACTATTATGCAATAAGCAGAAGAGGATAAAGAGCTATTATATGCCTGCTTTTCTTCCAATGACCTTGTTAACCTGTTTTAGTATTTGCCCGGATGTTAATTTGAATCTTTCCTTTAAATAATCTATTGTTCCTACCTCGCCGAACTCATCCTGTACTCCTACCTTCTCCATAGGAATTGGATAATTAGCGGCAAGTACACTTGCTACACAGTCGCCCAGTCCCCCGTTAATATTACAGTTCTCGGCAGTTACAATTGCCCCGGTTTTTTTTGCATGCTTAACGATACAGGAAGCATCTATAGGTTTTATTGTAACAGGGTCAATAACTGCTGCCGATATGCCTGTTTTATCAAGCTCGCCGGCAGCGGTGAGTGCTTCGGCCACCATAAAACCACTGGCTATTATGGTAACATCATTACCATCTTTTAGCACTTTAGCCTCTCCAATATTAAAAATCTCCGCAGGTTCATAGACCTTGCGGGTTGCTTTTCTTGGAGTCCTTATATAAGTTACGCCTTCATTATCCCTGACCATCCTGATAACCTTTTCAAACTGTGCGGCGTCCACTATGTCAAATATCGTAGCACCAGGTATTGCCCTATATAAGGCAACATCCTCAAACGGCATGTGGGTTCCTCCGTTGTAAGCCGCTGTAATTCCGGGATCACTGCCTATTATTCTTACACTGTTCTTTGCATAAGCAGCAGACATGAACACCTGGTCATATACTCTTCTTGATACAAAAGGTCCAAAGGAGTGAACATATGGCTTTTTACCTTCGGAGCTCATACCTGCTGCTACACCTACCATGTTTGCCTCTTGTATCCCCATGTCTATAGCTCTGTCCGGATACTTCTCCGGCAGGCCTCCTGTTCCAAAAGAATTCATTAAATCCGCATCAAGGTATACCACATTCTCATCTTCCATAAATAATGACTCAATTACTTGAGGAAATATATTTTTTATATCAATAGTATCACTTTTTAGTTCATACATATTAATTCTCCTGCTTGTTTATTTCTTCAATTGCCTGGCTCGCCTGCTCTGCAGATAAGGTGATATGATGGTTAAATTCTATTTCTTCCACTAAAGCGACACCTTTTCCTTTTACCGTCTCCATGACTATCATAGATGGTCTGTCGCAAGCATTTTGTTCAGCATTTCTTATTGCTTCATATAGCTGGGATACGTTATGGCCGTTTACTGTCTGGGTATACCATCCGAATACATTGAACTTAGCTGCAATATCTCCCATATCAAGAATATCCTCGGTTTTTCCGTCCAGCTGCTTATGGTTGCAGTCCACAAAGCCTATCAGATTTCCGGCTTTATGCTGAACCGCTGATAATGCCATTTCCCATACTTGACCTTCATTGCATTCACCGTCTCCAAGAATCAAGAATACATTCTGCCCGGTTTTTTTAAGTGCCATAGACATTCCTAATGCTGTGGAGGCACCCTGTCCCAAGGAACCGGTGGTCATATCTATGCCCGGTGTTTTATTTCTGTCACAGTGACTGGGAAGATTGGTTCCACCCTTATTGAGTGAATCGAGCCAGCTTAACGGAAAAAAGCCTTTTAAGGCTAGTGCCGAGTATAGTGCGGGGCCTGCATGCCCTTTTGAAACAACTAACCTGTCGCGATTATACCATTTGGGATTATTCGGGTCATAGCGCATTATGCTCTCATATAACACGGCAATCAGGTCTGTGACCGACAGGGAGCCACCTATATGACCAAATCCAAGTGTTCTGAACATATTAATTTGTGCTAATCTTATGCTTTTTGCAAATTCCTTAGTTTTTATTTCTAATTCTTTATTCATAAAGCATTTACTTTTCCTTCCATTCGTTAAAAGTTTTAATAAGAACCCTTTCAACATCCATAAGGTGCTGCTGCATCAATGCGGCAGCTTCTTTAGAATCTCTCCGGGCAATTGCTTCACATACTTTTCGATGAAGTGTATTTGTTTTTTTCATCATGCCCGGCTGTTTAGCTGCCTCCTGCTGATGTATTTTGAGCGTGGTACGTATTGAATCAAGAAAGTTATAAAAAACTGAATTATGAGTTGCCTTTGCAACAGTCAAATGAAATTTGCGATCCAATTCATCAAGCAATTCATGCCTTTTCTCTTCATCCATATCTTCATCAGCTGCTGCTTCTCTTTGTTTGGCAATTGAAGTAATTTCCTTTATTTCTTCATCAGTTGCATTCAGGCTTGCTAATCTGGCAGATTCTGTTTCCATAAACCTTCTGACTTCTATGAACTCCAGCATGATTGTTTGGTCAAGCAGCATATATAAATTCATTGCATTTTTTAAAACATCAGACGAATTGGTATTTACATACGTCCCCTCCCCCTGTCTTGAGTTCAGGATACCCATCTGACATAGTGACCTGACCGCTTCTCTAATCGGCACGCGGCTGACTCCCAATTCTTCTGCCAGGCTTCTCTCATCTTTCAGTCTGTCTCCCGGTTTCAGATTTCCAATCCTGATTTCATTTATAATGTAATCAAAAATCTGCTCGCCTATTGTTTTTCTAACAATCATACCAGCCTCTCCTTTTTTTATATACACCGGCCTACAAATTCCCATGCTTTATGAAGCACTCCAAAGAATACTCATAAGCCTCTTGCGTAACTCCAATTGCATTTAAAAAACGATATCCCGCAGCTATGATTCCCCCATTTGGTGTTCCCCATTTACGGATTAAGTCTTTCACTTCCTGCTCAATGAGTGCTTTATCTCCCGTTGGCAGCGTTTCCTGAATATCCACCGCTACATCAAATGCAATCTTCCCGGCATACTTTTTACTGATTTCATCAATACCCAACAAATTGGGCTGGTGGATGTTTACGACATCAACACCCAGTTCAACAAAATCATCCATGATATCATTTATTTTACCACAAGAATGAAAATTGCAATAGATACCAAGCTTGTGCATTTCATCAACGAGAATTTTATACCTGGGCTTAAAAATTTCCTTCCACAATCCAGGATTGATTATCAATGCGTTTTGAGTTCCCCAATCATCGGAAATATCAATGGAATGAATGCACCCTTTCCCAAGCTCAGACGCCTGCCGGACAATCCCTAACTGATAATTTAAAAGCCTGTCACACAGTTCTTCAAATTTCTCCCGTTCAATATACATATCTGTCAATGTATTTTCAAAGCCTCTCAGGAAGTGAAACCTCTCAAAGATACAATACTGTGAATTGAGCTGAACCCATTTCTCTTCTTTCTTTGCTATTGACAGAGCTTCCTCGAGCCCGTCAAAACGCCCCGGTGCGTAGGGATCGGGTATACTGTATTGCTCATAGTCTTTATCCCAGCTTTTTATCGGATACTCAACAGGCTGTCCTAAACCCAGGCCGTCGCCCTCCATATTCTCCCAAAGGCATCCCCATTCATCATATTCACCTGGTGCCGGCACCACTTTTTTTCTCATATCAGGGATTTCTGTTGGCTTTCTCCTATCCCTGGGCGTTTGAAGAAACAATCTCATGATATCACCCTTGCCATGAATCGGGTATTTAAGGGCAATCCGCTCTGGTGATCCAAAGGTAATATTTCTCTTAACTATTTCATAACTAGTCATAATGGCCTCCTATTAACCCATCATATCCAAGTGCACAGACGCTGTTTTGAAAGTTCGCGGCAGTGCCAGAATTTTTGGGTTTTTACCCACATACTTTTCCGCATCTTTTAGTGCTTCTTCAAATGTTGCCCTGGTTTTCATTCCCATGCCCCTGGCAAAACCAGGTTCATAGGCACCAACGCAGTACACCGCACTGGTATGCTTTTCTGCCAAATGGCCGCAGCTCATCATACTGAAAGCATGATACGGATGATATGCATAGTTGAAGCGGTACTGGTCCGTGTAGTGTTTCATCATTGCGAAATGTTCACCGTGCTCTGCCATATCCGGAAGCTGATAATGATAATCTTTTAAAAACAGTTCATATGTCTCCCTGTATGATGGAAATTCCTCATCATGGAAATACCCATTACATATTGATGAAAAGACAACAACACAATTATCCTTCATAACACGCTTATGGCGGATAATCTGTGCTGAAACAGCCTGCATCATAAAGATTGGATTGGTTCCCATACCGTTTCCATAATGGAAAAATTGAGGCATACCGAAAATCATTATATCATACTTTTCTTTTGCATATTTAACATTCGTTCGCTTGTCCGCAATCTCCCATGAGACCGGCTGCATCTTTTTGGCATAACCTGAGAAAACTGCGATTTGACGGCCTTTTGTATCCAGTACCGCATCACACATAAAGAATTTTTTATCCATCTTTTTTTCCATGTGCATACTGATGGAATCGAACTTTCTCCGCATTAAGCTCCTGCTGCTGACAGGCGTAAAATCATCCCTGTGCATTACATCCGGAATATGATGGGATGCAATAGATTTCCAGTGGGTAATACCTGTAGCCGAATGCTTATACCCACCGGAATATCCACCATACGGATTGCCCAGGGTATGTCCGATACAAACCGCTAAGTCGGCTTCATAAACCTCTTTATTCATAATAACAGGATTATTCTGTTCATCGGTACCAAGATCGGCTAAATTATCATAATCTTCACTATCATGATTTATTATTTGCCCCGTCCACCAGTAGCCGTTAAACAAATTTTCACCAAGAATCCGTCGTATTTCAGCTTTTGTGTTCTTTCTGTGCAGTCCGTTACTGCAAATTAGTTTTATATCTTTTTTCTTTACACCTGCTTGAACACACTCCTCAATGATAATTGGTATTGATACTTTTCTGTGTGCAGTTGCGTGCTCTCCGCCTTTAACTCTATCAGGAAATACAATAACAACTTTAGAGCCTTCCAAAACCAGCTTGCTGATTGGTTCCATCCCTATAGGATTCCGTATGGATTCTCTGGTTTTTTCCTCAATCAGATTGAAGGGTATATAATCAGGGTCCGGCACAGTTTCTCCAGGCACAAATACATCCGTCCTCTCCCCAGGCAAATCCACGCTGAGCATACCCTGTCCATATTCAAATGAAACATTTATTTTGTTCATTCTTAATTCCTGCCTTTCAAATACTTTTCAACAATTTTTATATATTCTTCCGGATAAAATCCAATGTCTCCCGAAAATCTTGTCAGTGCAATCAGTCCTCCGTCAATTTCTTTAATGGAAGCCAGCATCTGTGCATTATCTTCTTTTAGGCCGCCGCCATATACAACATCTAATCCTCCGGTTATTTCCTTGACATACCCGGCAATCTTCTTTATATATCCCCTATCTGGTGGTGTTTTACCCGGACCTATTGCCCACACCGGTTCATATGCAATGCATACCTTCGATCTGTCTACGCCGTCAAGTCCAATATCTATCTGTTCTTTAAGCACTTCTTGCCAGAAATTTTGTTCTTCCGGCCTTTCCCCTATGCAATACAAAACTTTAAGCCCTGCTTCAGCCGCACATTTTATTGATTTGTTTAAAAGGATATTGACTATTTTGTTGTTGACTACTCCTGCATTGGCTAGAATCCCGGCCTTGTCCTTTCGCTCTTCACAGTGGCCGATGATTGTTGTTGTACAGCCCATAGCCCTGGCTGCATTGGCTGTTAAATTCGTAGTAAATGAGCCAAAATTGCCTCCAACGGCAGTATCTTCTCTATATACCCCCTGGCAGCCTATGTAGGGAAAAGTGTTTTTATCCCGGCTGGATACAGCATTTATCAGGTGTGCTTCGGGGAAAAACATGGTAAAATCCACAGCTTCATTTTTGTACCTGTTTACATGTTTGCCTGTTGCTTCAACAATTGTCCTTGCCCATGTTTCCATGGGTGCAATGCTGTTAACGCCGCCTAAATCCTTTGGTATGTCAAAACGCTTAAAATTAACAAAAATATGTTTCATATTCAGCCCTTCTTTATGGTGCTGCCGCACCTGTTTTTTTAAAAAACTCCATTCCTTTTTCAGCACAAGTAATTGCATCTGGCCTGGCCAAAGCCTCCAGGCACAAGAACCCTTCATATCCTATTTGTTTTAGTACATTATATATAATTTCCATATCGGTATGTCCCATTCCAGGTGCCAATCTATTGGAATCCAAAAAGTGTACATGTCTGATTAAATCCTTACAATACAAAAGGCTCTCTTCAATATCGGCATCTTCAATATTCATATGGAATGTATCCAGCATAAGATAGAGGGGCAGTCCCGTTTTTTTAATGTAATCGTAGGTTTCGATACTGCTGTTAAGGGTATTTATTTCATATCTGTTAATTGGTTCTACTATCAAATCAACACCATATTCTTCGCTGGAAGGAATTAATTTTTCTATGGAATCCGTAAACCTGTCCAGCACCTCTGATGCTGCTTCGTCTTCTTGAGCATTTCCTCTGACAAGGCCAAGAGAAACCATGCCTCCTAATTGTGATGCATAATAAATAATTTCTTTCATTCGTCCAGCAATTTTTTGCCGGATGTTTTTATCCTTATGACTCAAAAACAATCCTTCTTCGGCCAATGCTGCCGGCATGACAGCTCCCACTCCCAGACCATATTTTTTCAGGAGCTTGATTGCCTTTATACTTATATCTTCATTAGGATGAAGTACAAATAAATCAACTCCGTCAAATCCCATATCTTTTATTTTCGGGATGTTTTTCTCTATGTCACCGGAGAAAAGCACCGGGGCATTTTTATGTGCTTGAAAAAGCGATAAAGATACTGATGTTTTCATAATTCACTTCTCCTGATAAAAATATGCGTTTTTACCATGTTTACGTGTATAATGTTTATCCGTAATATACCGGGGCAGCGCCACATCATTGCCATAAGCTATATCCTGTGTTAACTTTGCCATTTTAGCAACCTCTTCCAATATCACACTATTCTCAACAGCACTATCCGCATTTTTTCCCCACGTAAACGGCCCGTGTCCGGCAGTTAAAACAGCTCCCATTTCAAGAGGCCTTATCTTTTTAAACCTTTCACAGATTGCTTTGCCAAGATTCTTTTCATATTCTCCTTTTACCTTATCTTCAGCCAGATGCCTTACGCATGGTATAACCCCATAGAAATGATCGGCGTGGGTTGTGCCCATTACCGGAATATCCCTTTGTGCCTGGCACCATGCTGTTGCCCAGGTTGAATGAGTGTGGGCGATTCCGCCTACATCTTCAAATGCTTTATATATTTCCAGGTGGATATCCAAATCTACAGAAGGAAGTAAAGTCCCGTCAACCGTATTTCCTTCCATATCCACAACCGGCATATCATCTGCTGTGAGCCTATCATAATCAATACCACGGGGTTTGATCACAACAATTTGTTTCTCCCGGTCAATAGCACTTACATTACCCCATGTATATATCACCAGTCCTCTTTTGACAAGTTCTAAGTTCGCATTATATACCTCTTCTTTCAATGCTTTGAAATCCATCTTTATCTCCTTTTCCCTTATAAAAAAGATTTGAACGGTACATTGGGTTCATCAATATCAAATGCATCACTAAAGCCGCGCTCAAACATGAAGCGTTTTTTGTCCTTATCGTCAGGATAAACGTAACCGCCCCCGACTTCCCACAAAAACAGGTTAAAGTTATAATTCAGCCTGTCTTTCCTGAAGTTGTAAACCAACGCTACTTCAGCAGGGTCACCCAGCATATTGCACCAGATATCGTAATGAAATGGTATCAAAACTTTGGCATTTAGATTTTCTGCAATACGGCAGCAATCAACAGAGGTAACCTTATCGGAGCATCCGATTGGATTTTCTCCGTAGGATACGAGCACAACATCTATTTTATGATCCTTTCCATGCTTGACATAGTAGTTGGACATATGGGAGTCTCCGCTGTGATACAGATTACCTCCAGGTGTCTTAATAATGAAATTTACCGCACGCTCGTCCATGTCAGCCGGCAATCTTCCCCTTATATCACCGGCAGGAGGTGCTGTAATGAGAGCTGTTCTGTCAAAGGAATCCACCGCGACAATTTCCGTATCCTTTATCTTAATGCTGTCTCCTGGCCTCACTACCCTTATCCTATCCTCAGGCACTCCCCACCTTCTCCACATATTGGCACTGAACTTCGGACCAATAAAGGGCGCATTTGTATTTTTGACAGCAGCTGCCGCTACATACGGATCGATATGGTCCCTGTGAAAATGTGTAGAAAGAACCGCATCCATCTTTTTGATGGCAAAAGGATCGATAACCATTGGAGATGACCTGGCATTGGGCTGCCACTGTCTGCTGCCACACATTCTAGCCATCTGGAAGTCCTTGCCTTGTCCCCACTCCGGAAACTTCGGAAACTTGCGTGTCTGTTTGCCGGAATCCAGCCAAAGATCAATAATAATATTGCAGTTCCCGGGTGTTTTGACCCATATACCGGTACATCCCATCCACCACATGGCAAATGTACCGGGATTTACAACCGTCTCTTCAATTGTTTCGTTTAGGAATGTTCCCCACTCCGGAAATACATTGTCTACCCACGTTTTTCTATCTAAATCCTTGATGTCTACATCATTTATCATAATTACCCTCCATGTTTTCTTTCTTTTCTAATATAGTTAATGCCGTATATTATTGGTAAGAGCGCTGCTAAAATAACAAATACACTGCCAAATCCAAAATTTGTTGTTACGGCATTCAAAAAAGTATCATAATTGATTATGGACCGTCTCAGGTTCTCTTCAATTATCCCGCCCAATACAAATGCAAGTATGAATGGTGAAATTGGATAGCCATTTTTGTCAAGAATATAACCTATTAAGCCAAAGACCATTAAATATAATAAATCAAAAACATTATTTTTTATACTAATTACACCTGTAACACAAAACACTGTTACCCATGGATATAAATAGCTTTTTAAAACCTCTGTGATCTTAGCCATATATCTAATGGTTGTGATCTGGTATAAAAACATAAAGATATTCGCAACAAAAACACTGAATATTATTGCTCTGAAAAGCATTTCATTATTCATACTGAACAAAGGCCCCGGTGTAAGTCCTTGTAAAGCCAAAGCACCCATTATAATAGCCGTAACAGTATCTCCGGGCACACCAAGCGACAGCATTGGTATTAGCGCACCACCAGTTGTAGCATTGTTTGCACTTTCGCAGCAGTATATGCCCTCTTCACAGCCGGTACCAAATTTTTCAGGATTTTTTGAAGTTCTCTTTGCTTGTGAATATGAAATCAAGCTTGCCGCTCCACTTCCCATACCAGGTAATATCCCAATAAATGTACCTAAAATACTACCCCTTATCATCGTAAAAAGGTTGTTTTTAATACTACTTAATTTCGGAAGGTAGAAAAGTCTTCTTTTTACCGGCATTGGTTTAACTTTAGCATGAATGTTTTTAATAGAATGAATTATCTCCGGTAATGCAAACACACCAATTATTACAACAATTAAATTAAATCCACTTTCTAAATTGTAATTACCAAAAGTATACCTAAGCGCTACTCCGTCAACAGGACTGCTTCCCACTGTTTTTAATAAGAGTCCGAGACATAATGCTATAAATGCTTTAAGGACTTTTCCTCTCAGCATTACGCAAACCAGTACAAGGGATAAGGTAGCTGTTGCAAAGTATTCCCACGGGCCAAATCCAATAGCCATTTTTGATAACCACGGCGCTAACAGCAGCAAACAAATACTGCTGAAAATTCCGCCAAAAATGGAGGCGAAAGCTCCATATGAAAGGGCTTCGGTAGCCCTGCCGCTTTTAGCCATGGGATACCCGTCAAATGTTGTCGCAATAGAGGCTGCCGTACCCGGAATCTTTAACAGGATAGCGGATATCAGCCCTCCTGAAACACATCCCATATATAATCCCATTATCAAGCAAATAGCCGGAAGAGTCTCCATTGAGAAAGTAATTGGGAGAACCAGCGCAACGGCTATGGGTGCATTTAGTCCAGGAATGGTACCAAATACATTACCAACTACAACTCCGGCGAAAATCAGCAACAAATTTTCCGGAGTTAACACACTCATAATAACGTCCATAACTATCTCCTTATTATCCCTTCCGGCAGCAGAATATTTAACACATCGGAAAATATAAAATATACGCCTGTTACTAATGCTGCATTAATCAATATTGTCAATACCAATCGTATTTTTTTAAAATCTTCACCTGTTTCTTTTTTGTAAAAATAAATAATAGTAAAAATTAAATAAGCTGCCGTAGTTATTATATATCCCATATACCTTATGGATATCATATAAGCAAGGGTTGATAATATATATACAAGCCTGCTGCCTTCAAATATTTCTATAAAAGCAAACTTTTTATGCAGTTCTTTTTTTCTAATAATTTCTACAACCCTAAGAATCATAAAAAACAATAGCAAAAGCATTACAATTCTCGGGAAAAGTGCCGCACCACCTGATTTGTCAATTATACTTGTTGGAAAGCTATAGGTCATAATAAACATAATCAAAGCTACTACCGCTACTATACCCATAAATATTAATTCGCCCATTTTATATTCCTTCCATTATACATATTGCATACTGTGATTATGAAACCTTTTCGCCTCTTAACTATTCACCGGTAACCAGTACTGCTTTCTCTACAAATGTTGCGTAAGTATCCTTCATAAATTGTGTATATTCTTCAACAGTCATGTAAGAGGTTTTATAGGCCAGCTCAGCAAACTCTGCCTGACATTCTTCGTCTTCTGCAGCAAGCTTCATCAGGTTGTTAATATAATCAATTGCTTCCTTTGGAGTACCTTTAGGCGCCCACATTCCTTGAACCTGCTTCAGATAACCAAAGTTTTCAAATCCAAGTTCTTCAAAAGTCGGAATATCTTCATATCCGGCAACCTCAACATCGGTTATAACACCAAGGCATCTGAAGTCCCCACTGTCTACAAATTGCCTTACGGCACCCATTGCATCAACGTATCCGTCAACTCTGCCGCCTAACAATTCGGAAGATTTATTTGTTTGAGCCAGGTCTGCCATCTTAAACTCAACACCCCTTTGGCTGCCAATTTCAAGAATTGCAAAAAATGGCAATGTACTGGTAACCGAGCCCATTGATATTTGACCAGGATCTGCTTTTGCCGCCGCGATCAGGTCATCCATTGTTTCATAGACGGAGTCTGCCCTTACAACAACAGCAAGAGTAGAATTCAACCATTGACCAACCATTTCAAAATCTTCGTAGGTATAATCTTGAACACCTAATGCACTCATCATTGGAAACGCAACTGGCTGGGAAACAAGCATAGACCCGTCTGGTTTTGCATTTTGGACTTCTTTTGCGCCTGCCGAACCACCTTTTCCTCCGGTAATATTGATTACTTCAACCTTTACGTCACTGTATTTGCCCATATATTTGGCAAATATTCGTGCAGGTATATCGGTAGCCCCTCCGGCAGCAAATGGTACTACAATTTGAATGTCTTTGCTGGGTACATAGTTTGTTTCCCGAGTCTCTCCGTCTTTTCCGGCGGTTGGTTGTTCACTTTCCGTCTTCTTTTCCGTATCCGGTGCCTGGTCCCGGGCAGCGTTGCATCCTGCTGCAAATACCAGTAACACTACCGCTGCTGCCACTAACAAGTTCCTTAGTTTCATGTTGACCCTCCTTTTTATTTAAGGCCTTTTAAAAGGCCTTTTTGAACGTATAAACAGCTACCTCGTTTTGCTGCCTGTTGGCAGACAAAGCGACACTCTCCCCATTACTTTCAAATACACTCAACTGGCTGGGTCCAACGTTTTGATCAAGCAATGAGACAGTATAGCGCCCATTTTCAAAGGTAATGTACTCTATTTTACAATCCCCTCTGCGGCCGCCAACAATATACATTGGCTTATCCAATATTTCTCCGCCCCATATGACATGCCCAAATTCTATAGGGTGGCAAAATACCTTTTGATACTTCCCATCAATGGGTTTATTTATAGCCAGCTCGTTTCCGTGAAACATTTCAATGGTTGCAATCTCACAGACACCATCGCCGTCTATGTCACATACGGCCATATCACTGATTTCCCTGTCTATGGCCTTGTTTACGGAAAACTCTCCCTGAGGCGTATTTGGTATTTTTACTTCAAACATGCCCTCGACGCCTGATACAAAAAAGCAGTTTTGTTCTCTTTGCAACCAATATCCATGATTTTTGGTTATCCCCTCATAGGCAACCTTTAAATCCCAATCGCCAAATATGCTGCCGGGAATATGTCCAATATACAGCTTGCCGGGTTTTGACCAATCCTGTACTTCTTTCTTGCCGCTGCATAATGAGGCTCCGATAAAGATGAGCTTCCCATCTATCTCAATAACATCAAAACGGTGCAGGTATGGCAGCTCCAACACTTCCTTTACATCCCATTTTCCTGTTGCTTTGCCGTACCTTCCATAGACTAAGACAGAGTTTCTTGCATCAAAAACCGGAAAAAAACGTTGAGTCGCAAGAAATTCTCCATCCCTCCCGGGAATAGGTACAATATTCATAGTTCCACCCGGTTTTTCCCATATAGTTTCCTGTTCCCCTGTTTCATAATCATATAGCTTAAGGGCCCCTCGGCCCTCTGATGCCGCCATAAGCTTTAACCTGCCGTCCACCATTAATGTGTTAACAGCATAAGCCTTATTAATATTATCTATTTTCTTTTTCTTTATATTCAGCATTGTTTTTATCCTCAGGTTTTCTAATGGTTAATTGGTATTACCTTTTATTTGTATTATAAGTTTACCAAAAACACAAGCTGTTGTCAATATGTTTTTGCATTTGAGTTTCCCCATTTTTTAAAATAGGTATATATTTATGAGTACAATGAACCATTTATCAGTCCAATCATTAAGAAAATGTAAGTGTCTAGAACCTTGAAAAAGGCTACCCGGCATATTCACCATCCGTAGTTCAGATGCCGGCTT
>JANQLN010000016.1 GCA_028280575.1 Clostridia bacterium | reverse complement strand
TTCTTGAAAAAGGCGTAAATTGCCCGGCACTTACCTGGTGAACAATCTATTTACTTGTACGCAAGTAGAATATACACCAGGTAAGTGCCGGGGCATCTGAACTACGGATGGTGAATATGCCGGGTAGCCTTTTTCAAGGTTCTATACACTTACATTTTCTTAATGATTGGACTGATAAATGTTTCATTATATGCATAAATTTATACCTATTTTAAAAAATGGGGAATGCTCAAAGATTAAAGTAATTGACAGTAATACTTTGCATGCTGTAATATATACTGGTGTGTGCAAAAAAACCTAAAATAACTGTTTAAATAAATGAGCAAGGAGCACTAAGCTATTATGAACAAGGCTGACAATACAATAAAAAAGGAAGTTGAAAAAAGGCGTACATTTGCAATCATATCCCATCCGGACGCAGGTAAAACAACCATGACGGAAAAGCTTCTGCTGTACGGCGGCGCAATACGCCTTGCCGGTACCGTAAAATCAAGAAAATCCAACAAATATGCTGTTTCAGATTGGATGGAAATAGAAAAGCAAAGAGGCATTTCGGTAACTTCAAGCGTACTGCAATTCATTTATGGGAACTGCTGCATAAACATTCTGGATACACCGGGCCACCAGGACTTCAGTGAGGATACATACAGGACTCTGATGGCTGCCGACAGTGCCGTAATGCTTATAGACGGGGCAAAGGGTGTAGAAGCGCAAACCATAAAGCTTTTTCACGTATGTAAAATGAGAAATATACCTATTTTCACTTTTGTCAACAAAATGGACCGGGCCAGCAAGGACCCATTTGAGCTCATGGGAGAAATTGAAAAAGTCCTTGGAATACAATCTTATCCAATTAACTGGCCTATAGGAATACATGGTGATTTTAAAGGTGTGTACAATAGAAAGCATATGCAGGTCGAAATGTTTGAAGGCGGAAACCACGGACAAAAAGTGGTGGAATCCAAATCAGGCAGCGTGGAAGACCCCCAGTTTGCCAGGCTTTTGGGAGAGCATTACCACAGCAGCCTTTGTGAGGAAATAGAACTTCTAAATATGGCCGGGGATGAGTTTGAAATGGATAAAGTTCTTGACGGGAAGCTTACTCCAATATTTTTCGGCAGTGCAATGACCAATTTTGGAGTAGAACCTTTTTTAAAGGAATTTCTGAATATGGCACCCTGTCCCAGGAGCAGGGAAACTTCATCCGGACAGGTTAATCCATTTGAAAACAAATTTTCAGCTTTTATATTTAAAATCCAGGCCAATATGAACCCCCAGCACAGGGACAGGATGGCTTTTATGAGAATATGCTCAGGTACATTCAAAAGAGGAATGGAGGTTTTTCATTCAGGCTCGGACAAGCATGTAAGATTGTCTCAGCCAACCCAGCTAATGGCGCAGGAGCGGGCCACACTGGAAGAAGCATATCCGGGAGATATTGTCGGTCTTTTTGATCCGGGAATATTCAATATCGGAGATACTTTAGCAGACAATCCCGACGTTAAATTTGAAAATATTCCCATTTTTCCTGCAGAACATTTTGCGAGAGTTTCCGCAGCAGATACAATGAAGAGAAAGCAATTTCAAAAAGGTATACGCCAATTGTCCGAAGAAGGCGCAATACAGGTATTCAAGCAAGTGGATATAGGCATAGAAGAGCTTGTCATAGGTGCAGTGGGAGCCCTCCAATTTGAGGTTTTAGAACATAGGTTGAAAAATGAGTACGGAGCTGACTTAAGAGTCGAAAGACTCCCTTTCAAGTTTGCCCGCTGGATTAACGGAAAAACACCGGACCCGAGGAAATTTAATCTTACAAGCGGTACAATGATAGCACAGGATTCAAATGACAGGTATGTGCTCTTATTTGAAAATGACTGGTCAATGAGATGGGCAGAAGAAAAAAACAACGGGCTTAAGCTTATGGATATAGTAGCAATTTGAGCAAGTTTTTTTGCAAGCATTTTTAAAACACCGCTATTTCAATTCCCATCTCCACACTGGTGCTGCTGCCCGGGTCAACCCGGCAAACATTTTCACCCGTATTCATGGCATCCGGCTTTGCCATCCAGGGCTCCAAGCATATAAAATTCTTACCTTCCATTGTCCATAAAACCAATGCCGTCATCTTCTTATCCAGGGTCATTTTTAAAGAGTATCCGTCTTTTTTATTTATATATCCATGCGTATTTGAGGTAAAGTTAAAAAATACGTGGTCAACAGGCTCGCCGAAATCAATGCTTTTGAACTTTTCAACCTGGTTTTTATTATAGTTTAAGAACTTTCCGGCATTTATATCAAACTCAATTGAGGGTTTATCCGATGCTGTAAAGAAAGGATGGTATCCGGAACAAAACGGCATGGCCCTTTCCGAATTGTTCCGGACCTCCTGCTTTATAATAAGTGCTCCCCCGGAAAGCCGGTAGGTTAGAAATACTTTAAAATCAAACGGATAATACACTCTTGTTTCATCGGAAGCCGAAAACATAAGAGTTATTGAGCTGCCGGAGAGCTGGCTGTTTTTTAGCGACCATACGCCATTTCTCGCAAATCCATGCTTGGGCATAGGGTACACTTCATCATCGACTTTATACACCCCGCCTTTCAGGCTTCCGCAAACAGGAAAAAGAACGGGGAAGCCACCCCCATGAATATCCCCTTTTTTTAAAAGGCTCCTGTCTAAGTAAAGAATATCTTTTCCCCTTACCTTAAATTCCGTCAGCATTCCACCCAGCTCAGGTACCACTACGGCTTCAATATCATTTTCTTTTATTCTATATTCCTTAAACTTGTTATTGACTGCTGCCATCAAAAACCATCCTATAGCTTTTTCATATCTTATTATAGCATCTATCCATAAGTTTTAAAATATTCTCACCCGATATTTTCTCGGTAGTTTTGCAGCAATAGTACCCCTTATTAAGGAAATTTTAACATTTTGTAATATATTATTAACAAAAAACATGTTGACAATGAACAAATAAGTATATAATATTATATATACTATAAATTCAAGGAAAAGGAAGATGTTCTAAAAGTGAACAGAAAATTTTTGTCAGTTGTTTTATCCATCTTTATTGTTATAGCTATGTTTACATTTGTTTCTGCGAATGGAGAAACTGAAAAGGGTAATGTACATAATATGTACATGGATAATTATGTAAAAATTATCAACCATTTTAAAACAGCATATGGTAAAGAGTCAGCAGATAATTATGCTGGTGCATATTTTGATGAGAAAGGAGAACTTATTATTAATGTAGTAGATAATGAAAAAGAAAATGGTATTAATAAAGAAAACATTCAAAAAGTATTTAATACTCTTAATACTCAAAATGTAAAAGTCAAAATTGTTGAATACTCATTAAAAGAATTGGATATTGTTGCTTTAAAACTAAAGGGTTTAATGATAGAATTAGACATAAATTCTATAGAAAGAGATGATGAAAATAACAAGGTGTATATTTACTTAAATAATCTAAATAATGACAGTATAAACAAAGTAAAAAATATAATCGATGTACCATATGTAGAATTCAGACAAACAAAAGCAATAGCTACATTTTCAAATTTTCCTTGTACAAGATAAACTTAATATACTATATCAACATTAATAAAACAATTAAGTTATTATATAAATATTAGCAAAACATAAGGAAAAAAAGTTCATTGAATACTATGAAGCTATCCTTTTCATTGGTTAAGTTAACAACCGTCACCCCAGCTGCTTACAAACTTGATTATAAATAAAAGTCTTAATATGTAAAAAGGAGTTCTTACAATTGGAGAGTACTTTTTTGCATTCATCATGTTTTTCCATATCATCTTCTTTAGTGAATATTTTGTTTAACATAGTTAAATCTCATCTTCTTCGTATTTTAGTTTCCAAATTCGGTATTTTCAATACCGGCAGCTATGGCTTTTGCCGCTTTATCCCTGAAAGCATCCGTTTTTAACAGGGCTAAATCTCTATTATTGGTTACAAATGCCGTTTCAACCAGTACTCCCGGAATATCTGAATTTCTAAGGACATAAAAATTCGCCTTCTTGCAAGGATTTGAAAGCATATTTGTATCGGCTGCCAATCTGTTTAATTCCTTTTGAATATTCTGTGCTATAATCCTTGACTTTGGCAATTTGTCATTGTAAAACACAATTGGTCCCGATACAGAAGGATCTTCAGGATAGCTGTTTGTATGAATACTGATGAAAAAGTCTGCTTCGCTTTTATTGATTATATTTGTCCTTGCATTAAGGTCACGTTCCTCCCTTGTTGCAGGTATACTGGAAAGATTATCCAATGCTATATCTTTACTGCGTGTAAGGATAATACCGTAACCCCTCTGTTCAAGATAGTTTTTAAGTCTTGTGGAAATATCAAGATTGACTTCGCTTTCTTTAAGATTTCCTTTTGAAGCTCCTCCGTCAATTCCTCCGTGCCCCGGATCTATTACAATTTTTATCCCGTTGAAACTGCTTAAAACAGAATCAAGCCTGACATGGGTTAGAGTGTCTACCACACCTGTAACAGCAAGGCCGTAATGCTCCTGGAAGCTTTTCACTGCCGCTTCCGTAATGTCTCCGAAATAACCTGTGGGTTCATGGCTGAAAAATCCTGTTTTTCTCAAAGACCTTTGTATTTTTGTAACATTTGAATTATCCATTCCTTTTTTTAAGGTGAGTTTATGCAAAAGAGCGTCAATGGTATTATATGTATTTGTGCCCACCATTCCGTCGGGTTCAAGCCCGTGACTTTTTTGAAAGCTCATGACAGCGGCTTCGGTTATTTCTCCAAAATAACCTGTAGACTCAAAATTAAAATATTTCATCTTTTTCAAGTCATTTTGTATTGCAGTAACATATTCATTGCTCATTCCTTTTTTTAGCAAAGGCTTATTAAGTAATATATCAAATTTCCTGTATGTATCCATGCCCACCATTCCGTCCGGCTCCAGCCCATAGTCCCTTTGAAATCTTTTAACAGCGGCTTCTGTTATTTCCCCAAAGTAACCTGTCGGTTCCTCTTTAAAATATCCCAACACTTTTAAGCTTGTTTGCAAAGCTTTAGTTTGGGCGCCACTCATACCCTTTGTTAAAAACTGCCCTGATGCGCTTACATATATGCCTTGCATAATTACCGCACAAAAAATAATAATAAATAAACCGGTAAAGGCTAATCGTCTTCCGTATTTTATCATAAAATATATTTTCTCCGTTATACTATAAGTTTTTCTTTTACTCTTTATGTATAATTTATAATATCAGTATATTTTTAAAACTCATTCCAGCTAATAACATCCTCAATTTTCCTTCTTTTTACGCTGTGCCTGTTTTCATCCCCTTCACTTTCAGGATAACCTATGGGCAGCAATGCAATAACTTCAATATTATCCGGCAGATTGAAAAGCTTATGGCACAGAGCTGAATCAAAAGCACATATCCAGCATGTGCCAAGCCCTGCGTCTGCAGCGGCAAGGGTCATATGGTCAGCTGCTATGGCTGCGTCTATATCACAATGGTCTTTACCGTCATTTCTTTTCCATGAGTTTTCATGATCGCCGCATATTACGATAACAGCAGGTGCTTTTCTGAACCATTCCCTGGAATATGCCCCCGCAAGCTTTTCCTTTACTTCATTATCATCAACAATTATGAAATGCCATGGCTGCAAATTACAGGCAGAAGGTGCAATCCTCCCCGCTTCTAAAACCCTCAAAAGCTTTTCCCTTTCGACAGGCCTGTCATCAAAATTCCTTACGGAATACCTTTTCCTGGCGACATCCAAAAACGACATTATAAATACCCCCACTTTAAAACTCTTTAAAAATATTATACCATAATTAATCTATTAAATTATATTACGAGTTTATAACGAACAATTCATGTTGTTGCGATTTTCTTATATAGCTAATAATACTGCAGTGAAAAAGAGTGATGCGAGGTGTTGGTCTCTTTATAAAACTTCGATCATAGCAATAACCATATCTACCGCTTCCCCATTCTCCTTTAATCCCTATATCCACAATGCGGACAAGAATTACATTCACCATCATATTTGTAATCACATTTTGAGCATACCTTTTCCTGCCTTTGAGGCCTTCTTTGGACTTCTTCCTGATACTTCAGTTTATAAAGGATGTTTTCCTGATTTTCAAGTATTCTTGCTAAAGCAAAGAGTATAATTGCTGATGAAATACCCCCACCCACATAGATTATAAATCCTGTCAATGAGCCAGATGAAAAACCAGCTACTACAGAGATAATAAAGACCACTGCTCCAATAATATAAAGTGCTAATATCATTAAAAAATCCCCTTTTTTTCATAAAAATTAAACATATGTAAAATGACATAATGTTATTATAACTCAGCTGATAAACCTACACAATAAATTCAGACTGAAAACATTTCCAAAAAGTTCCCTTGTGATATGATAAACTCTGGATTGTTAAAGCCTTGTAATACTATTCTTTTCCCTTTGATGCCCATAATAAAAAAACCCTTGATTAAACGTTAGTCAACATCAATCAAGAGGTTTCTACTTGTGACTTATGTCTTTACAGACAAGCCACTTTTAACAATTTGGTGAGCCATGGAGGAATCGAACCTCCGACACCTTGATTAAAAGTCAAGTGCTCTACCGACTGAGCTAATGGCCCTTATGGCTG
The DNA here is from genome assembly GCA_028280575.1 of Clostridia bacterium. Taxonomy (GTDB): domain Bacteria; phylum Bacillota; class Clostridia; order Acetivibrionales; family STF1-152; genus JANQLN01. The sequence goes on along the minus strand of JANQLN010000016.1, from coordinate 2,131 downwards.
GGATGGCAGGACTCGAACCTACGAATGCCAGAGTCAAAGTCTGGTGCCTTACCGGCTTGGCTACATCCCAATAATCCAGAGAACAGATATTAGAACCCGGAAAAAATCTTTCCGTAATCATTATTCTAAATCTTCTGCGACAAAAGTCATGAGATTCATGCTCTACAGCTTTTTTCAACCATCTTTCTTTGAGGCATCAAGTACTGTTTTTTGTTCTCTGACCTTCCGTTCTCTGCTTTTTCTGGGGTGAATGATGGGAATCGAACCCACGACCTCCAGAGCCACAATCTGGCGCTCTAACCAACTGAGCTACACCCACCGCAAAAGTATCCCTAAAAAAAGACACAAAGATATTTTAAGGTAGAAGGCACCGTTTGTCAAGAAAAAGTTCCAAATTACCAGAAAACTTCACAATCCCCTGTTAATTTGGTTTCACATGCAAGCCTGTATCCTTTTTCAAGCTTCTTTTCACTGACAAGCTTTTTTTCAGCCTTTGTAATATGGGAAACATTTCCTTTTGCTTTGACAAGGCACTTGCCGCATTTCCCTTTGCCGTTGCACGGTGATTTTATTTTAATATTATTATCATAAGCAATATCAAGTATTGTCTTATCATCTTTGGCTTTTACCGTTTTTACAAAACTGATTCTCATTTTATCACTCCGTTTAGGAGTTTTGGACAAAAATACTCCACAGAATCTTTTCGCCCATTGTTTTCTCCAATGCTTTCAATACTGAATTGATACCCTTTATTTTTTGAACGGAAACATCCATATACCACCATATATGATGTGCAAGCCATGTAAACAAATTTAAAGCATCAAAAAGAGGATGCCTTATATGCATCCCCTAAAGCTTGATAAGTACTTACTTCCATCTTTTCAACGTTGGAAAAAATTTTTTCATCCTTTCTCTTATCTGCTCCTCAGACATGTCAGGACAGGCTTTCATCTCAAAAGGAACACATATTTCCATCATCTCTTCCATTGTTGAATCACTGGTAAATTTGCCCTCTTTCCAGCAATACTTGCAATAATCCCCGTTTTTGCCTCCATCAGCATTATCCCCGTACATGGATTCATCGCTCATTGGCATTCCGCAGCTCTGGCAAAAATTCACAGCAGTATCTTCCATTGTCAACACTCCAATCTTTTTTTCTTTATACTAGCATTGGATATGTGACAGCAGTATGTCATATTTCCATAATTTTATTTAACGGTAATACTTTAGTGCCTCCTCCATACGTTCTTTCAATATCTTTCGAATATGGGGAGGTTCAATGACTTCCACATCGGGCCCGTATGAAAGCAAATAACCGTATACCCATTCATCTTCAGGAAAACTCACTTTTAATTCAAGTGAACCATCTTCTTTCCTCTTTATCAAATTGTCTTTATACCCGTCATAAAGCCTGTATTCCACCCATGGTTTGAACTTTAGCCTTAAATTAACAACATTACAGTTATTCTCTTCCTTGTTTGCCGTATTATTTAAATTAATGCGCCTTACAAAAAATTCACCCGCCGGCAAAGCGTTATGTATGCGGGAGAGCCTGAATATCCTGAAGTCCTTCTTTTCAGTACACCATGCTTTTAAGTACCATGTTGAGCTTTTGAACTGAAGAGTTGTGGGCTCAACCTTTCTTTTGCTCCGAATTCCTCCCGAGCCGACATAATCAAATTGCATAAGTTCTCTTTTTAAAATACATCTGCGTATCAGGTTGAACTTATCATTTTCCGAACTTCCACTACCCCAAGGGGAAAAATCAACCTGCACCCAATCTGTAACAGAAGTCTTTTGAAACAACGCACCAAACTTTTCCATTATGTGGTCTATTTCAGGTATGTTGGTAGCCTGGAGTGTCTGCAGTGCCAGTAATATGCTTTCACTTTCCTTGGCAGACAATAAGGTTTTGTCAAAAGAATATCCCTCCATCAAAGATATTCCCCCGCCTGCCCCCTTACTTGTGTATACAGGTACCCCTGCGGCAGATAATGTATCAATATCCCTGTAGATAGTACGTGTGGAAACCTCAAACTTTTCAGCAAGCTCAAATGCCTTTACGGTTCCCCTGTTAAGCAAAATTGTCGTAATTGCCAGCAGCCTGTCTATTTTCATAAAAAACCACCCG
>JANQLN010000015.1 GCA_028280575.1 Clostridia bacterium | reverse complement strand
TTATTAGTGGAAACCTTAGAAACACTTTGAATTACAGCAAGAAAATAAGAGATGATTTTGATTTACAAAAAAATTGCCGTCAATTGCTTGACAGAAACTTTATATCCTTTCTATTTTTTACTTAACATTTTCTATGTTATAATTTAATTTTAGCATAGAATAGTTATCAGATAAATATAATTTTAATTAAATTTCAAGGGTTCGTTATAGTTCTAATGACACATTTTGCAAAATGTGTCATTAGAACCGTCCCCTTGACATGCTTGCAAATTTAACAAATGATGCTACTATAGAAGAAAAATTGTTTTGTTTTGTAAACTTTAGTAGACATATTCCGCGCTATAATGTATAATTAATGTCGACATTATATTTAGGTCTTTACATGAAACTAATACAGGCAAAATTATTTGAATCATGAGCTTTAAACTGGCCTTGAGGGATTGATGAGCTTTGGAAATATATAATATGCCGATTTTTTTGGACAGTTTACATTTGTTGGCTTTTTGCCCTTGACAGGAAGCTTTTGTATGTAGAGCAATATGCTTTACTGCCAGAAATGTATTGACATAACAGCATAATAATGCTATTATATTAAGCGAAATATTTCAGTCTGGGAGCTGATCAAAATAAAAAGTATATTTGTACATACAAAGAAAGAGAACTAAATATAATAATAATGCAGTATATAATTGCTGCGTATTAATAAATAAATTATTTCTTAGGGGGAAGATGTTTATGAAACGTTTATTGGCAATTTTGCTGATTGCTTTATTGCTTGTATCTGTAGGGATTACCGGATGTAATCAAACAGATAACGGTGATGATAGCGAAGTAGGAGCAGAAGTAGACGAAAAAGACAACGAAGGCGATGGAAGCAAGTCGGATGGTGACGGCAAGTCAGATGATGGAAAACAAACTGATGCGTCGGGTGATGGTGAGAAAGCTGCATCAAAGCGTAAAGGCGGTTGGTTAGACCAAATTACAATGATCGGTGTAAACGATGATGCGGCAGTTACACAGCTTAAAGCCGGCGCTATTGACATTTTTGCAGGCTCATTAACTGGTGAGGCGTTGAAACAAATTCAAGAAGCAGGTTTGGAATATGTTGGATCAAGTGGAACAAACTATGAAATCATGCTTAACAACGGCGATACCATGGAAAAAGCAGGAACTTTCAATCCCTTTTCTATAAAAAAAGTACGTCAAGGCCTGCAGCGTTTGATTGACCGTAACTACATAGTACAGGAAGTTTTTTCCGGTGCTGCTGTCCCAAGATATTTCCCAATAAGTTCAGGGTCGCCTGATTATGCGCGTTATGTTGAATTTGCACGAAAAGCTGAGGCAACTATGAGTTATGACAAGGAAAAAGCAACCCAAATGATAACAGAAGCCATGGAAGCTGCGGGCGCGGTTAAAAACGGTGACGGAAATTGGACCTATAACGGTGAAGTGGTAACTGTTAAATTCCTTATCCGTACGGAAGACGGAAAACGTAAGCCTATCGGCGATTACATATCAAATGAATTAGAATCAATAGGTATCACAGTGGACCGTTTCTACGGAACATCTGCTGAATGCGGTGCTATATGCTTCCAGACAGATCCTTTTGAAGGAAAGTGGCATTTGTATACTGGTGCATGGGGTGCGTCGACTCTTGCCCGCGACTCAGCAATCTATGTACATGATTATGATTCACCAGATAGCAGGATGAGCTTTTTGCTTTCGCAGAAGACATTAGAGCCTTCGCCGGAATATAACGAAATTCTTGAAAGTCTTGCAAATAATAAGTTCTCCACAATGGAAGAGCGCAGCAAGCTTTTTGAAAAAGCATTTGCTTACAGTGCAGAACATTCATTCCGTATCTGGATTGCAGACGGACGTTCTTATACGCCTTGGAATGATGATGTAGCAACATCATATAACCTGGCCGCCGGTGTTGACGGCGATACGATGACGGCCTATACTATCCGCTTTAAGGATAAGGAAGGCGGAAGCATGGTATGGGGTAACCAATCACCGCCGCTTATTGAACCGATTAATCCTATCAACGGTTCCAACTGGGCATATGACAATCAATATGTCAGAATGACCCAGGATTATGGTAAAATAGGCGATCCCTTTACAGGACTTTTTTATGCAAAACGTGCAGAAAAAGCAGATGTTGTTGTTAAAAAAGGTCTGCCGGTGGGTGTACAATATGATTGGGTGGATTTAAGCTTTGAAGACGAAATCAGAGTTCCTGACGATGCTAAGTCAGAATGGGATGTTGAGACGCAGTCATGGATTCGTTCAGGTTCTGATGAATTACAAAAAAGGCTTGAAAGAGCACAGGCTAAACTAGAGGCAGCCAATAAGGCTTTAGCAGAAGCCGGGGAAGAAGGCAAGGCTGTGGCGCAAGCTGACGTAGCTGCTGCAGAATCAGCAGTTGAAAAAGCCCAGGAAGATGCAGACAGGGGATATAGAACAGCTAAATGCAAGAGCGTTATTTACTATGAAAAAGAACTTACGGAGAATAAGTGGCATGACGGCACGAATATGTCTGTTGCAGATTTTGTGATGGCTATGATTATGCAGTATGAATTATCTGACGAAAAGAGTCCGCTTTATGATGAATTTGTAGCAGCTAGTTTGATTTCAGGCCGTCCGTATGAAAAAGGCTGGAAAATTGTTTCTGAAAAACCGCTTGTCATTGAATTTTATTCAGACAATGTCTTTTTAGACGCAGAGCAGAATGTGTATACATTTTGGCCAGGATTCCCGCTGTATCCACGGGCCCAGGGTTCATGGTACCAGATGGCAATATCCAATAAACTTGTAGCTGACGGTGCTGCTACTTACAGTAAAGGTATTGCAAACAAAGAAGGCAACGAAGGTATGGAATGGCTGAACTGGGTTGCAGGTCCGTCACTTGAATTGCTTGAGGCGGCAGCTAAGGATTACATGGCCGAAGGTACAATACCATTTGAGCCAGAGCTTAGCAAGTATGTCAGCGTTGAACAGGCTAAAGCTTCATATAAGAATTTATTAGATTTCTATAATAAATATGGACACTTCTACTCAGGTATGGGACCATATATCCTGACTGATGTTCTATCAGTTGAGGAAACGGTAGTACTTAAGCATAATCCGGACTATAGGGATGATGCTGAAAAGTGGTCATTTTTATCATCACCCAAATTAGCAACAGTCGAGCTTGACGGTCCGGGAAGCGTATCTTCAGACGCAGAAGCAACATTTGAAGTTATGGTTTCATTTGGTGAAGATTTAGAGGCTTACCCTGCAAATGAAATATCATCTGTTAAATACCTGTTATTTGATTCAAAAGGTGCGGTCGCTGATGTTCAAGAAGTTGAAGCATCTGAGGATGGTTTGTATCCAATAAAGCTTACTGCCGATTCAATTAAAAAACTGGGAAAAGGTTCATGTAAAATAGAGGTTGTTGTATCACCAATTTCAGTTGCGGCACCATCTATTATTCAAGCAGAGTTTGTGGTAGACTAATACATGCCTAATGATATCAAATGACTTTACAGGATTATTGAAATAGTAATTTTGATTGAGGCACAGCATGTGCCTCAATTATTTATTTTAATTACGGTTCTTAAGCCGGAGTGAAGAACCAAGAAGCGATCGGGGACTGATGCCCCTTAAGCTTCCATTTAATAGATGAAAGGCAAGCAGATAAAAATGACTAATAATAAAAAGAGAGAATCAACCTTGCAGCGTATTGGCAAATACACTATACTTAGGCTTATTACACTGTTTATAACAGTCGTAGTCGGAGTTTATCTTACAATAATCATAGCTAACATGGGTGGTTATGTTGATGAGTTGGTAAAGGGGCAAGTTCAGGAAAGCCTGACTATGAGACTTACAGCGGATGAGAGTTTTAGAAACCTGCCGAAAGAAAATAGAGAGGCACTTCTTCAAAGGGAGCTTGCGCTTGAATTTGACAGACTGGGTTTAAATGATCCCTTTTTGGTTAGAAGTATGAGATTTTTGTTGAGGGCAATAAAACTTGATTTTGGTACAGCCAATCATATGATATCTGCATCAGGTTCTAATAAAGTAAGGCTTATAATTGGCGAGCAGCTGCCCCCAACGCTTTTGCTTATGGGAACGTCCAATTTATTATTATTTTTTATAGTAATGTTGATTGCCCTATACCTTTCCAGAAGATATGGTTCTTATAGTGACAGGTTTTTTACATCCTTATCACCTTTATCATCAATGCCTTCCTGGTTTTATGGAATATTTCTAATACTGGTTTTTGCAGCATTGCTGAGGATATTGCCTTTTGGCGGAATGCTGGGCGCGCCTCCGCCTGAAAGAGGTTCCTGGGAGTATGTAGCCAGTGTGTTAAAACACATGATACTTCCCGTAACGTCACTTACCGTTAGTGCTTTGTTTGCATCAATATACTCATGGAGAACCTTCTTTTTGATATTTTCAAGCGAGGATTATGTGGATATGGCGAAGGCAAAAGGGCTTCCTTCCGGACTTATAAGAAGGAGATATATTTTAAGGCCAACACTGCCAACCATCATTACAAGTTTTTCGCTGATGCTGATAACAATGTGGATGGGTGCCATGGTAACAGAGAAGGTTTTCCAATGGCCGGGACTTGGTACGGTTATAGTTAATGCTGTCGGGTTATATGATACTGCTGTAATTGTAGGTACCACAATTATTTATGGATACCTGCTGGCAATAACTGTGTTTTTATTGGATTTTGTCTATGCACTAGTTGATCCCAGAGTAAAAATCGGTGCAGGGAATAGGAGCTGAAATATGAATTTATTCAAACAATTTAAACAATATCCAACTGCAATTATTGGATTGATTTTAATTGCAATTATAATCTTTATTGCCTTGTATGCAATCATTACAATACCATATGAAGAAGCAGTCAGACTTTGGAGAGGAAATGAAGAGGATACCTATAGAAATCCCCAAAAAGTTCCTCCTGTTTGGGTGAACTTATTTCGCAAAGACAAGTTTCCGGAAAGCTTTAGTATATATCTGACAGATGAAGAAAATAAAGAAGTAGTTGTAGAGGATAATTCCGAGGATGGTTTAATAAATAAAACATATACTTATAAATTTGATTACAATTACAGTACTTATTTGCAGGAAATCATACTTTACGGACGAAACAGCTTTCAAGAGAAGCAGCCGTTTATAGAAGCGTTTATTATAACGCCTGACGGCAGAAATATAAGGGTTGTAAATGGCGGTATGTCCCCAAAATATGTCTTTCGTTTTTCACAGGACAGCAAGCTTAAAAGACGTGTCAAGTCTGATGCGATAAAGGGTATTTTTTCTACACCCGAGAGCATTAAGAATGAATCACCGGAGCTTTTGAAAGGGGAGTATACCCTGGTTACAAAAGTAAGGAGCTTTGAAGAAAATACGAAGATTTCTGTTGAGCTTGTTGCACATGGCAGGGTATTTGGAGTAGCAGGGACGGACCATTTAAGAAGAGATATCTCGATAGCACTTTTATGGGGGGCACCTATCGGCCTCACATTTGGCCTTATTGCAGCTTTAGGCATTTCAATACTGACAATGACCATATCAGCTACAGGCACATGGTTTGGAGGATTTGTAGACCTGCTTATACAAAGAATTACAGAAGTCAATATGATGCTGCCGTTTTTACCTATATTGATTATGGTAGGAACATTTTACTCAAAGAGTATATTGGCAATACTTGGAGTAACTATTATGCTTAGTATATTCTCTTCAAGCATTAAGACATACAGGGCAACTTTTGTACAAATTAAGCAGTCAACATATATTGAAGCTGCCAAGGTTTATGGAGCCAGTAACAGGAGAATAATATTCAGATATATGCTTCCAAAGATTATTCCAATGCTGATACCGGGACTTGTGCTGTCCATACCGTCATATGTGTTCCTTGAAGCTTCTCTTGCTGTTTTAGGCCTGGGGGACCCCAGACTTCCTACCTGGGGAAAGCTTATTAATGATGCACATACTAATGGCGCACTTTGGAATGCAGAATATTATTGGATTTTGGAACCGGCACTTTTACTTATCATAACAGGGTTTGCTTTTGCTATGGTAGGTTTTGCACTTGACAAAATATTTAATCCACGCTTGCGTGAACAGTAATTGAGGTATGTTTACTATGATTAATAATAAAGAAAATGCTAACAAAATAAATAAAAATGTCTTAAGTATTAAGAATCTGTATCTTTACTTTAAAACACACGCAGGTAATGTTAATGCCGTAGATAACGTGAGCTTTGATTTGAAAAAAAATGAAGCAGTTGTTGTTCTGGGAGAGTCAGGATGCGGCAAAAGCTCTCTTGTAAAAGCAATACTAAGAATATTACCACGCAATACAAGCAGATATGACGGTAAAATATATCTGGGTGAAGATGAGACCATGTGCATGTCTGAGGAAGAATATAGGAAAAAAATACGGTGGAAACGTATGTCGCTTGTTTCACAAGCAGCAATGACATCTCTTAATCCTGTTTTAAAGGTTGGTAGCCAGGTAATAGAACCGCTTGTAATCGGTCAGAAAATGCCCAAGGATAAAGCACTGGATATTGCAAAAGAAATGTTTCAAAATGTTGGTGTACCACTTGATTTTATAGGCAGATATGCTTTTGAGCTATCGGGCGGAATGAGGCAAAGAGTGGCAATAGCCATGGCACTAATCACATCACCTGACCTTGTTATCCTTGATGAACCAACGTCTGCACTGGATGTTCTTACACAGTGCAATATAATGAATTTGCTTAAACGTATAAAAAAGGAACAGGATGCCAGCTTTATATTAGTTACGCATGATATAGCAACATCAAGCGAATTGGCAACCAGGGTAGTTGTTATGTATGCCGGAGAGATTATCGAATCCTGTGATGCAGATGCATTTTTTACCAGACCGATGCATCCATACTCCCAAAAGCTGATGGCCAGCGTACCCAAATTACACGGTAAAGATGAGCTTGAGTTTATTGAGGGAAAACCACCAAGTTTGATAGGTCTTAAACCGGGATGCAGATTTGCTCCAAGATGCGAAAAAAGACACGGAAATTGCAGCCAGATGCCGCCTGTTACCGGCAATGGAGACAATTTTGTTAAATGCTGGCTATATGTATCAAGTAAAGGGGAGTAACGACAATGGAGAATAAAACAGAAAAAGATGTTGTTCTATCGGTAAAAGACCTGCGTGTCTGGTTTGAACTAAAGAAATTCGGGTTTGGAAGCAGCGGTTTTGTTAGAGCTGTTGACGGTGTTAATTTTGATTTACACAACAGGGAATCGATTGCTATAGTTGGAGAAAGCGGATGCGGGAAAACCAGTTTGATGAAAACCATCCTTGGATTATATAAACCAAGAGAAGGCTCAATAACATACCTTAATAAGAACATATCCAAATTTCAAAAAAGTGATTTAAAATGGTATAGCTCTCAGGTAGGCTATGTTCAACAGGACCCATTTGACGCAATAGCGCCATTTATGAGTATTAGAAAAATACTTGAAGAACCATTGATAATCAATGGTGTTAAAAACAAAAAAGAAAGAGAAGACAGAATTAGAAATGTTTTAGATGAAGTAAGGTTAACGCCTGTTGATGATTTTATTGAAAAATACCCACACATGTTAAGCGGAGGTCAGCAGCAGCGTGTTGTTATAGCGCGTGCTATAATATTGCAGCAGCACCTTTTGGTAGCTGATGAACCGGTATCCATGCTTGATGCGTCAGTTAGGGTCGAAGTATTAAGGCTTCTTGAAAAACTGCAGGAAAAATATGGACTTGCCGTTATATATATAACACATGATTTATCTACTGTAAGATATTTTTCTGAGAGGATTTTTGTCATGTATGCAGGAAGGCTGGTAGAAAAAGCACCGGTAGATGATCTGTTGGCTAATCCGAAGCATCCTTATACAATAGCATTATTGACAGCAACTTCTGAGCCTGATGCAGCAAATGCAAAAGTATATAAGGAAATTCCTCCGGGGGAACCGCCCAGTCTTGTCCATCCCCCTCCAGGCTGCAGATACCATGAAAGGTGCAGCAAAAAGATAGAAGGGCTTTGTGATGTGAAAGAACCCTCCGAGTTTGATGTCGGTAATAATCATTTGGTAAGCTGTTGGTTGTATAAATGATAATTAAAGCCAAATATCTATTTATCGCTGCAGTAATATTACTTTTAGCCGGAATGCTCTTACCACTTTTAATGGTTGCAGGTATACTAGGCAATGCATTAATTTTAAGCTTTGCTGCATATATATCTTCTACCGTAGGCCTTGTCACGGGTATTATGGGGTCAGTACTTTATGTTGCTGATAAAAGGAAGGACAGATAGCTATAGCATAACAAATTAAAACAGAAGGGGATAAGAATTGAAGAAAACCGGCAAATCGCATTTAATACTGAACGGCAATATAAAAAAGACACTGTTAATTCTATCTTTTCCCATCATGTTATCAAATTTAATACAAACAATATACAATTTAACGGATACTTATTATGTATCATTAATTGGAGAAACACAGGTTGCAGCTATTGGAATTGTCTGGCCTGTTATTTTTTTTATGCTGGCACTCGGGATGGGCGCATGTATAGCAGGCACCGCTTTAGTCTCGCAATACATTGGTGCAGGTAAATATGAAAGTGCTAAAGATATTGCCGGGCAGGTACTGACATTTTCATTTTTAACCGGTATTGTGATTGGTCTGGCCGGGTATGCCCTGTCACCTGCTATTGTATCGGCACTTGGTGCTGAAGGTCTGATACATCAGGAAGCGACAGATTATCTAAGAATTATTCTAGCAGGAGGACCGTTTGCATTTTTATTTTTTGCTTACACTTCAATAAAGCACGGTGAAGGGGATACGGTAAGACCAATGATTATCAGCTCAATATCGGTAGCGCTTAACATCATTTTAGACCATTTATTCATTATTGAATTTAATATGGGGATAAAAGGCGCTGCCTATGCAACCATAACGGCAAGAATTATATTTGCTATAATAGCTGTTATGACTTTATTCAGCCCTAAAGCGACCAGGCTGGATTTATCGCTGCACAGCCTCAAGCTAAAAAGAGATGTTGTTTTTAAAATACTTAAAATTGGTGCCCCCTCCTCATTTGGACAGTCTATGTCCGCACTGGGGTTTTCCATAATGACATTTTTTGTTTTGTCATATGGTGAAAATACTGTTACGGCGTTTACAATTGGCAACAGGATCAATTCACTTGTTTTAATGCCATGTATGGGATTTGGCAATGCTGCTTCATCAATGGTGGGACAAAACTTGGGCGCAGATAATGTGAAAAGAGCAAGACAGGTTTTTTGGAACGGGTTATTATTATCAGGGCTGTTTTCTTTGGTTGGTATTATCATTATGTCTGTTTGGGGTAAAAATATGGTTAGCGTTTTTACCAACAGTGAGGAAGTCATTGCACTTGGCAGAGACTATTTAATGTTAATTAACTACTCTATGCCGCTTATGTCGCTGTTTCAAATGCTAAACGGTGTATTTTTAGGATCGGGACATACCAAGTATGCAATGATTTTGATGATGGGAAGGCTTATGGCACTTAGAGTACCTATGATTGCATTTTTTAAATATGTTCTATTATGGGATGCGAATGCTATATGGTATCCTATGCTATATAGTAACGTTATCATTAATATATTAGGATTATATTTTTTCTTAGCTGGAAAATGGGAAAATAAAGTAATAATGCGGCAGGAGACAGTTCTTGATTGCCCCATTAAAAAAAGAGAAATAACTTCATAAACAATTCTCAAATTAAAAACAAGGTAAATTCATTAATAAAAATTACAACTTTTCAAAGTGCTTTTCGTTATATAATATAAAAGAAAAAAAAGGTAAGTCGCGCGGCAGATAAGAATGAGGGCGGTGAAATGTTGGATGACCTGAAATTGATTGGTTTATGTAAAAAGGGAGAGAAGGAAGCTTTTGAAAAATTGATAACCAAGTATTATCTGCCACTGCATAAGTTTTTTTATAAAAACTCATGCGACAAAAAACTATGTGAAGACCTGACCCATGAAACAGTCATAAAGCTCATTGAAAACATTGATAAATTCAGTCCGCTGAGGGGAGCTAAGTTTTCCACATGGCTTTACAGGATAGCTTATAATACATATGTAGATTACTTGAGAAAGAACGGCAGGGCAAAGCATACTTCCCTTGAAAATGTTGAAATGACACTTGACAGCAAATATGACCTGCAGGATAAAATTATAAAAAAAGAGGAAAAAGAATATTTGTACTGCAAGCTTGATAAGCTTTCCGGCAATATGAAAATGCTCATAACACTCAGGTATTTAAATGGATTCAGCTACAGTGAAATATCCAGGATAACAGGAATAAGTAAGACGAAAGTAAAATCAAGGCTTCATTATTCTATGAAAAAGCTGAGAAAGCTATACCATATGAAGGAGGTGCAATATGAAAAATAAAAGCAGGATAAGTAAAATAATACCAAGTGAAGCTGATAATACCGGTCTGGCAAAGGAATTTATGGATTTCAATGAAAAATGTGATAAAGCTGTCCCTGAGATATCAGCTAAAGTGTTTATTTCATTGATAACTCCCCGTATAAATAAAAAAGCTGTAAATTTAAAGGAAAAAAGGAAGAAGAAAAAAGAATGGCAGGTAATGCTGCTTGCATACATCCTTATCGTCCCGTTTGTATTAATACTTGCTTTTGATTATGTGGTCAACGGATGGGAGGGAATGATTACTTGCACCATAATTGTAATAGCGCTTTTATCTTTATTGCTTTTAGCCTGTATTCCATTGTTAAAAAAATATATTGAAGATAATAAAAATTAAAGGAGACTGATAATATGGTTAAGAGGATATTCAATTTAAAAGGATTGAGAGTTATATGCACCTGCTTGCTTGCTGTTGCTCTGTTAGCTTTAATTGTAAATGTAACATTATATAGTATTACAAACAACAGGTATTATAAGGATAGAAATGCAAAAAGAAATGCATTTGAAATTATGGTTGAATCCTTTGAATTTAATGGTTTAGATGATACGTCCAAAGAAAAAGCGTTGGAGCTTGCAGCTTTATATGGTGATTATTCCAATATTATAGTAACGGGGAACACAGGTAATGTAGTCTATAATTTGAATGAAGGCTATATGCCTGATAAAAATGTTTTTAATGTTATTGTAGATACTTCAAGCAATTTAAGTCACTATTCTTATGGGTTTATTATTGATAAAGATAATGCAATTAAATATCAAATGCGTTTTGACAGGGTATATAACTCATTAAAGCTCTATGAATTTTCCAAAAACATCAGTTTGATAAATTTTGAATTTATGGATGATAAAGAGAAAAGATTACTAGATATCTATCAGTCGTCAAGCTCGGGAAAGTATATGAATTATGCATATATAGGATCAAAAGGCTGGAATGTTTATACAATTTTCAATAATATGAGATATGATACATTCAAATATGATAATAAGTGGTTTGATGCATTGGAGGGAATCGGAATAGCCGCTTTTGTATTCTTCTGGCTGCTGCTTCCTATCTGGGTTTTCATGGATGCAAGAAAGCTTGATTTCAAGCCTGCCTTATGGGGATTTCTGGTGATTTTTACAAACATCATCGGATTTATAGTGTACCTGGTTGTAAAGCCTGAGCCAATTCTTTGTAAAAAATGCTCCCATGTACTTGACAACAGGTTTGTAACATGTCCATATTGTGGAACACAAAATAGGGCCCTATGCAAACAATGCAAAGGTATCCTTGAAGACACATGGAGCATTTGTCCCTACTGTGGTACTGAAATAGAAAATATTAAAACCGGACCTGCCATAGAGCAGTTAAGTGAATAAGCTTGGCAAAAATATGAAACCGGCTTTCTTTAAAAAAAGTTAACCGGTATAAATTCATGCAATATGGCCTTTGAAAGTCATACTGCATGAATTTATTTTTAAAATCCCAATATGGGTATTGATTGTTTTTCCTGTTAAGCGGATGAGCTCTTACCTGTCAGGATTTTATGGCCTGCAGGGGTAAAACAGCCTAAGTGCAGCTTTAAAAGCTCTCGCATCTTACCGATTCGGTGATATTTAATTTTGATATTCTTTTTAACGGAGAAATTGTTGCCAAAAGCCCAATTGCAATATTTATAAAAAATATGACAAAAATGGTTTTCCAGGGAAGTTCCCAAGGTATGGGATGCCCGTCATTTTTTAAAAGCCAATAAAAAGCAAATATGACGGCAGTACCAATGGAGCATCCCCATAAAGAGCTTATCATTGCCTGCAGGACACCTTCGGACCAGACCATCTTTTTAAGCTGTTTGCCGGTCATTCCAACAGCCCGCACAATTCCAAATTCCCTTGTCCTTATTATCAGGTGGGCACTTATCGTATTGATTATATTAAGTATTGCTATTGTTGAAATGCAGGCAGCAAGCGCATACATTATAAGCATTATTTGATTCTTCATTTCATTTAGCTCCTGCAATTTCTTTTCATGTGAAATCATTTGTCCGTTTTCCACACTTTGGGCTATCCTTGTAAGCTTTGGCTCAATGTATTCCTTATCGGCATTTTCTGTAACATCAATGTATATACTGTTGTATTTGGCATCAGGATAAATTTCTTTAAAGGTTTCCATGCCGGTAAAAAACAAAGGTCTGTTTTTATAGCTGGTAAATGGAGCGTCATTCAACACTGCAGCGACCTTTAATTTGACCATTTCATTTGTAGTTAATATGGTTGATTCCGACATGGTATGATTGCCCGACGACCCATATGCCGAACTTATGGTTTTTACTTTTTCAATAGTGATTTCATCGCCAACCTTCCACTTTTTTTCGTCGGCAGGTTCATATACCATTACCGGGAATCCATTTTTATAATTCTCCTTTTGGAACAGGTCTTCTTTGACATTTCCGGCTACACATTCCATTAAATGACTGTCGAGAGAGTATAGGTAAAGGTTTGTACCATAAATACCAGGATTATTTATTGCAGTCCTGCTTCTTTTTTTCAACTCATCAGTCATTTTATCTTCAGGTAATAAGAAACTTTGATTTGTTTTAATAAGACCATAAATATTTGATACTCCTTCAATACCATATATTTCATCAAGGATTTCTTCCGGATAGCCTATACTGCCATCACTGCTCCACCGGTGCACACTGATACTGTAATCGCTTTCAATATAATCGTCAAACATCAGCTTTTCATAGACCCGGATATAATAGCTGAATGCCATAAACATGACAATTCCTATACACATGGATACAATTGTTATGGTAAATCTCTTCCTGTTTCTCCTTAAATTCCTGTAGGCCATTATTTCCGATATTCCCATCAGCTTTTCAATAAATGAGAATTTTCTTTTCTTTCTCTTTTTACTTTTAGCAAGTACAGTGCCTTTGTCCTGTATTGCTTCCATGGGGGATATCCTTGAAGCAAGGCGTGAAGGTGCGTAAGCTGAAAAAAATACGGCTCCCAGGCTTACAAGTGCGGATAATAAAAGAGTTTCCAGGGATAAAGTAAATATACCTGAAATACTGTAAAGCTCGCTCATGAATGAAGTAAAGCCTTTTGAAATCCCAATTCCAAAAAGAATACCCGCCGGTATTGCCGTCATGCTCATTAATAATGCTTCACCCAGTACAATTCTCCTTATCTGCCCCGGTGTTGTTCCAACAGCTCTTAAAAGACCAAATTGCCTGACTCTTTCGAGTACTGAAATATTGAATGCATTATATATTCCCGATACGGTGGCAATGAATACAATCAAAACCAGAATGGCTTGAATAATCTTATATTCATTGCTGACATTGTCATAGCCTTCACCCAGTACATTTAGTAAAAATAAATTAAGTGATATATATTTATCCATAAATGATACGCCGGCAACCTTTTTAATGAACCGGGGAGGTTTATACTCCCCAAAGCTGTCGGATATGATTTTATTGACAGAATCCATTATGGGAAAGTCTCTTACGGTTTCCATATAAACATTACTCATGAATTTATCACTGCTGCCGATGCTTTTAAGTGTCTCAGGAATGACAATACCGTATGAAGAGTCCATTTGTGAAAACAGGGTACTTTTTTCATATAATCCTACAAGCTTGAATTCAAATTTTCTTTTACCGAGATCCAGATATATCTTCTTGTCCAATTCATCTTCAATTCCCAGGTCTTTTAAAACAGTTATATCCAGTACTATTTCATTTTCTCTTTCAGGCCAGCAGCCTTCAATAAGTTTAATATCCAGCAAGCTGCTTGTATAATCATCAATGCTGCATATTGCCATCTTTCTGCCGGAACCGGGTATGCCATGGATGTCTGATATTGTGATAATGCTTGTTTTACCTGCTCTTACATGGTTTTTTACTACTTCTGCCTCCTCAGGATCAAGATTTTCAAATAATACGTGGTAAGAGCCAAAGCTTTTTTTGACATTTTCTATTTGCTGGAGATTTGCACCATCAGACAAAATACCTATTGAGGTTATTATTGATACGGAAAGCATAATGCCGACAGCAGTCAGTGCTGTTCTCTTTTTTTGCTTTCTTAAATATTTGGATACAAGCTGTATATAATTTTTCATTTTCGCACCACCTCATTACTTTCAATACTGCCGTCTCTCAGAGTTATTAACCTGTCCGCAGTTTTTGCTATATTAAGGTCATGGGTTATTACAACCAATGTCTGATGATATCTTTTGATGGACAGCCTTAAAAGGTCAAGTACTTCCCTGCCCATTTCAGTATCAAGGTTTCCTGTGGGTTCGTCGGCAAATATTATGGAAGGCTTGTTTGCCAATGCCCTTGCAATTGCCACCCTTTGCTGCTGGCCTCCGGAAAGGGCATTTGGAAGGTGGTTCAGCCTGTCTTTTAATCCCAGGAATTCTGTCAATTCATCAATATATTCCCTGTCTGTTTTTTTGTTGTCAAGTAAGATTGGCAAAAGGATGTTTTCTTCTGCTGAAAGTACGGGTATGAGGTTATAGAATTGGAATATGAAACCTATTTTCCTTCGTCTCAGGACAGCAAGGGCTGCCTCATTGAGTAAAAAAATATCCTCACCGTCAAGTATTACTTTCCCATCCGTAGGATTGTCAAGTCCGCCTGCCAGGTGTAAAAGGGTGCTCTTTCCCGAGCCGCTCGGACCGACTATTGCAACAAATTCACGTTGGCTTACCTGAAGGTCTATACCCTTTAATGCCTGAACAGCTGTTTCTCCTTTACCATATGTCTTTGACAGATTTTTCAATTCTAATATGTTCATCAGTACGACTCCTTTAAAACACAGTATATTAAAGCAGCTTAAAAATAAGTAAAACTGCCTTCCAAATTGATTGTACCATTTCAATCTTACATTTTGGTGAAGATAAGCCTTAAGATTTCGTAAGGCAGGAAGGCGGCATTACCATATCTATTTGAGACTGGTTTTTATGAAATGTTTGAGAAAGGGTAATGGCAGCAGTTGTACCTCTGTTTGGACCGCTGTCTATTTGTACGAATCCTCCGTGTTTTTCAACAATCAATTTCACAAGGGAAAGACCGATGCCGCTGCCCTTTTTCATAACTGATGAACCGGTTTTCCGTCCCCGGTAGAAGCGATTGAATATGTTTGGCAAATCTTCTTTTGCAATACCCGTTCCGGTATCTTCAACAGTTATCTTAAATGTTGAGTCAGTGCTGTGGAAGGAAATATAAATATCACCACCAGAAGGAGTATGGTCTATTGAGTTTTGAATCAGGTTTTGAAGTGCTTCTCCAAGCCATCTTCTGTCATGCTTTAGATAAACATGTTCATTGTTTTCACCGATATGCATATTCAGATTTTTTTCTTTAATGGATGGATATAAGTTTTTTACAGCTTCTTGTACAGTTGTTTTTATATTATCATCGCTAAAGTCAAATTCAATTGCATTTGCCTCAAGACGGGAGAGTTTTAAAAGAACCTGTATAAGCCACTGCATTCTTTCAATCTGTTCGATGCTTCTTTTAATAAATTCCTGTCTTATTTCAGGATTATCTGTTTCCTGCCTTAACAATAGTTCATTAAAGGTCATGAGTGAAGACA
This sequence comes from Clostridia bacterium, assembly GCA_028280575.1. GTDB lineage: Bacteria > Bacillota > Clostridia > Acetivibrionales > STF1-152 > JANQLN01. The sequence goes on along the minus strand of JANQLN010000015.1, from coordinate 13,986 downwards.
GGGGTGTTTTGAACTGGTGGGAAATGTCTGAAATCATGTTCTTGAGAAGCTTACGTTCATGCTTCAAATCCTCTACGGTCAGTTGAAGCCTTCCGGACATTTGATTAAAGTGAAAGCCAAGCTTGGGAAGAGTGCCTTCACCACGTTCAGGGAATTTGATATTGAAATTTCCGTTCATTATCTTTTCTGTATCAAGTACCAGATTATCAAGCTTTGAATATATATTTCCGGCGAAACCAAAAATATAGTATCCTGTAAATAAGAAAAATACCGTAACAATACACAAAACGGCAAAAACCGATTTGCTTTGAAAAGAGCTGGTCAGATGTGATATATTAATTTTAAAAGAGGGTGTATAGCCATATTTTACAGCTGACTCAATACCTTTTTCAAGGTCAGTATTATCAAGGCTTTTTGTAAATGAGCTTATAATGTCATTTTCCAGCTCAGGATGCTTTTCAATTAAGCTGCCGATTATTGAAATATCCCTTTCGGTCAATTCCTGGTGGTACCGGTTCCATAACAATGCCATAATAAAACATGATAAAAGTGCGAAAAACATAAATAAGGAAACCGCTGCGATAATTACGTGGACAAATTCCTTGTTTTTGAATATATACAGGTTCATTTTAATCCCTCTTTCTCATCTTAAGCTTTGGTACTCCACATATATCCGGCTCCACGGACGGTCTTGATATATGATGGAGACGATGGTATATCCTCAATTTTTTCCCTTAGTCTTCTTATGTGAACGGAGAGTGTGTTGTCGTCAATAAATTCTTCATTGATATCCCAGAGTTTTTCAAGAATTTTCTCACGTTTCATCACCTGGCCCCGGTTATTTATCAATATGCAAAGAAGCTTGAATTCTATTGGAGTAAGCTGAATGCTTGTATTATTTTTTGTCAATGACATCTCATGAGGATTCAGTGCAAATACACCTGATTCGACAAGCCGGTTATTTTTATTTAAAATGGTTTTCCTTCTTAGAACTGCTTTTATTCTTGAGGTGAGTTCCTTTATTCTAAAAGGTTTGGTAACATAATCGTCTGCACCAATATCCAGTCCCTGTACAATATTGACCTCTTCATCAAGAGCAGTAAGGAAAATTACAGGTATATCAGAATATTTACGTAATTCCCTGCATAATTCAAACCCGTCTCCGTCAGGAAGCATTACATCTAAAAGAACCAAGTGGCAGCTTGACGTTTTTATGTAATCCTTTGCATCCTCAATAGTTCCGACGCACTTGACCTGCCATTTTTCCATTGCCAGCGTGAATTCAATTCCTCTTGCCAGGGCTTCATCATCTTCAACTACTAAAATTCGATACATATTTTACACCTTTTCCATAGCCAATTGACTGCATCATTATTGACTTATTGCTTATATTAAGATAGCCGTATATTTTCTGCTTTTATAAACAGAAACTGCTGCACAAACCAAGCAAGTTCTATGATGGTTTATGCTCCTGTTTCAGAGCTTTCCACAAAATTTTTATATTGTTCTGTAAAATAGGAAATTTTATATGTTACTTTTTCAAGATGCTTGTACATTTCCCGTATTTGTTCTTCCACATCTCTTTTGTGCTCCAGCAGCATATCACAGCGTTGTTTCAATGTTTTATCACCCTGGGCGCACAGATCCACAAAATCCTTTATTTTTTTAATGGACATTCCGGTATTTTTCAAACAGCAAACCAACCCCAGCCATTCGAGATCGTCTTTAGAATATCTGCGTACACCGTTTTCGCTGCGGCTGACAAATGGCAGCAAGCCTTCTTTTTCATAATAGCGCAGGACGTGCGGCTTTAAATCCGTCTGTTCGGAAACCTGTTTAATTGAATAATACAAAATTATTTTACCTCTTCTCTTGACTTAATGTTAACTTTAAGGTTTATAATTTATATTATAAGATCGATATGGTAGATTTGTCAATGTATTCTGCCGTACCGAGGTAAGCCATGAAGGCTTCTTTTCACATATATCAAGTCTCTATCTGCAAAGAATGCAGTAGAAAGCATTGCTTGCTTTAAGAGGCATGTTATTGTGACAATAATGCAATTATAGGCAATAAAAATTTGGAGGTGCAGAAGATGAAATCACTTACAGACAGTTTTGTTCTTAGTAATGGGGTAAAGATTCCCTGCATTGGGTTTGGAACATGGCAGACACCTGACGGGGAGACTGCGGTTGCATCGGTAAAGGCTGCCATTGCTGCAGGATACCGTCATATTGATACGGCACAGGTCTACGGTAATGAGGAAGGCGTTGGGATTGGCGTAAAGGAAAGCAAGGTTAACCGGGAGGAGATTTTTATTACGTCCAAGCTTGGCAACAGAGATCATGGATATGAAAAAACCCTTGCAGCATTTGAGATGACGTTGAAAAAGCTGGATATGGAATATCTTGATCTTTATCTGATTCACTGGCCCAATCCTTTGGCATTCCGTGACAACTGGCAGGAGGCTAATGCCGGTTCATGGAAGGCTTTTGAAGAGCTTTACAGGGCCAAACGCATCCGCGCTATAGGCGTCAGCAATTTCCACCAGCGCCATATTGAGCCGCTGCTGAAAACTGCCACCGTTGCGCCCATGGTCAACCAGATACGCCTCTGTCCCGGGGACACACAGGACGAAGTCGTGGAGTATTGCAGGAAGCAGGATATTCTTCTGGAGGCTTACAGCCCTCTGGGGGTTGGGAAAATTTTTGAGGTGCCCGAGATGAAGGAGCTCGCTGAAAAATATGGCAAATCCATTGCACAGATTTGCATACGCTGGAGCCTGCAAATGGGCTTCCTTCCCCTGCCGAAATCCGTGACGCCGTCTCGTATCAAGGAAAACGCTGATGTATTCGGCTTTGAGCTTTCCAAAGAGGACGTGAAACTGATTGCAGGACTTAAAGGCTGCGTAGGCTATTCTCAAAATCCCGATACGGCTACTTTCTAAAGGCCGACAGGGGGTCTTTAAAGGATCAAAAATTTTGTACGGACAATTAATAAGAGACCAAACAAAAAAGGCCAACTATCAATTGACTTTGATAGTTGGCCTTAAATTTACGGGTGTTTTATAACATATTTTCTTGATATAAAAATTTTATCTTTATACTGAAATGCAGTATCAGTTTTGTAGTATATTTTAAGAGGTATTGCCTTTACAATTATTACTTCTTAGCTGCACGTAGAAACACCCAGGTGCCGGCAGCAAGAATTGCCAGCGCTGTCAGGATTAGAGAAGATACTGGAAAAACAGGGATAAACAAATCAGGGGACAAATAAACGCCGCTATCGTATAACCTATGGTCGACGAGTAAAGTTAATCTCCGAATCGTTTTATTTTTCGTCAGCCGCATTTGTTGCCCTTGCTGCACAAGATATTTATTTGTGTTTACCCATGAACGTGCAACATCAAATAATTCGTCCATCTTGACATAAAGAAGTTCATTGGATATGCTGCCAGTATCCGTGGTAAAAGGATATGCAATTCTCCAGCCTGCAATGTCCGACGGCATACTATCCAAACCATAACCAACTTTAACGGAAAGTGAATTGCTGGTTTTTCTGACATGAATACGCTTTCCCTTATTAATCACATAAGCGGGCGACAGATCCCCTATTGCATAATAGTAACGAATCGTTACAGGTGTACTTATCACATTTGTTAGATTATATCCGGGCAGCGTCTCTATAGATGGAAATAGCTTTTCCACTTCCTTAACATTTATACTGCCGTCAATAATGGCCTCCTTATAATCATAAGCCTCAGGATGATGCGTGTAATTTTTTACTAGATTGTGATTGTGCGCCAAAGCTATGACAGTATTGACAACAATGACTAGCAAAAGGGTTAGTGTTATTATATAAAATAGAATTTTCATGTTCAGGATACCTCTAATTTTTTCTATTAACACTTTCATTATATACATTCCATTTTATGTTGTAAATGGTCAAATAGTCTTATAAATGCAAGGTATATTTTACAATTTTTTTCTTCAAATATCTCGCTTCAATTTTCAATATTTCAGGTACCATCTTAAAAAGCGGCGTGAAAGGCAGCATAAAAATATTTTAGCTATTGGGCTAAGTAAAATATATATGTTATTATAGAATGGCTTTATGACATTGACCTGTCATCTCTGTGGACTCATAAGGTTAAATGGTGTATACTATTCATAAAAATTATACGATTTAATAGTATTAATAACCGTATGATGGTTCCATTTAATACCATGAGGACAAACGGGGGTTTGCATGTGTCCTGGCGGGGCATGCAGAAAGGGAGTGCAATAATATATGTATGGTACTGGAAAAGCAAAGCTGGATATAAAGGAGCTTACGGCAGGCTCTGTATCAATGTGGACACTGGTTTATGAAACAGGCGAGTACGGTATTGACGACAGCGGGGAGATTCTCATAGCCAGGAGGGATGTATGCGATTCGGATATACCACAGTTCATAAATCCGTTAGAGCCAGGGTATATAAAGGTCTATGGCAATACGGAAGCAGAACTTGCAGTCAGATATGTACCGGACAGGTATATAAGACCGTGGAAAAGCTGTATAAGTATAAAGGTTTCGGGAGGTTCACTTAAAAAGGGAGACAGTATATGCTTGCAGTTTGGAGCATCACCGGGTGAGGGCCTGGGATACAGGATACAGACCTTTGCGGAAGAGGAGCATATGTTCAAGGTACTGGTGGATTGTGCGGGAAGCGGGAATTTTTATGAAATAGACAGGTCCCCGGTTATAAAAATAACCGGAGGATATATGGACAAAGTGGAAGCGGTAGCACCCTCACTTGTTGAAGCCCGTCAGGCAGCCGATATAAATTTCAGGGCGCTGGACAGCTGGGGAAACATAGCTTCAAAATGCAATGAAAAAATAAAGATTCGTATGGGAGACTTTGAAAAAGAACTAGAGCTTTACCAGGGTATGGGAAAGCTCAGTGGATACTGCTTTGAAAAAGAAGGCCTTTATCAAATGGATATAAAAGATAATTACGGGAATATAGTAGGGAAATGCAATCCTGTAAAATGCGTGGACGCCGCAGCAGGCACAAATCTATACTGGGGGGATATGCACGGACAAACAAAGGAAACGGTTGGAACAGGAACTTTGGACCAGTATTTTTCTTCTGCCAGGGACAAGGCATTTATTGACTTTACCGCATGGCAGGGAAATGACTTCCAGGTAACCGATAAGACCTGGAAAAATGTATGTGAAAAAGTAAAGAAACATCATGAACCGGGAAGATTTATAACTTTTTTAGGCTATGAATGGTCGGGAACCACACCGGCAGGTGGAGATTATAATATATATTATTTAAAAGACGACCAGCCCATACACAGGAGCTACCACTGGCAGATTGGCATGGAAAGAAGGGATGGCAGTGAAAGAAACCCTTTGTCAAAGCTCTGGAAGGAGTTTGAGGGAAGGGAGGATGTAATGGGCATACCCCATGTAGGAGGGCGTTACGGAAACCTTGACTTCTGTGATGAAAGTTTTGTGAGACTTCTGGAAATACATTCCCACCACGGCACCTTTGAATGGTTTTTTGAGGATGCTTTAAAAAAGGGCCTTAAGCTGGGGATAATTGCCGCAAGCGACGACCACACCTGCAGGCCCGGTCTGTCATACCCAACCAGGGTTACATCAAGGGGATTTGTATCATTTGATGTTGTTGGAGGCTATACGGGAGTATATGCTAGGGAGCTCACAAGAGAAGCCTTGTGGGAGGCGTTTAAAAACCGTCATTGCTATGGGACTACGGGGGAGAGGATTATCCTTGATGTGAGATGCGGGGACAAGATGATGGGAGATGCTTTTTCTGTAAATGGAACACCTAAAATAGATATATACGCTGCAGGAACCTGTGAGATAAGTGAGATTGAAATAAAAAGGAATGTTGAAACTGTGTATTTGTATTCCGACGAATTTCCCAGGAAGGAAAACACCATTAAGCTGCAATGGAGCGGTGTAAGAATAAAGAGCCGCAGCAAAAAAACATTGTGGGACGGTACGCTGACCGTAGAAAACGGAAGGATAATATCGGTGAGACAATATGCCTTCAACCAGCCGGATGAAGGTGTAACACAGATATCAAACCAGATAATAAAGTGGAAAAGCAGCACTTCCGGAGATATTGACGGTATTGAAGTGGAGCTTGATTATGATGAAAACACCAGGCTTACTTTCAGTTCGGGACCAATAAGCTTTACAACTCGAATAAGTGAGATAAAAAGAGGAAGAGTAGTCAAAAATGCAGGGGGAATAAACCAGAAGGTGGAAATATTATTTTCAAGAAAGGGAATACATAAGAAAGCAGAATTAAGCTTTGAGGACAAAAACATTAAGGATGGCCTCAATGCATACTGGGTGAAGGTTATACAGAAGGATGGGCATATGGCATGGTCAAGTCCCATGTATATAACTAAGTAGGAACTAGGAGCTTTGGACAGAACTCCTGTACATATATTTTTGATTCATTTTTTTGTCCAAATTCTTCAAAAAAACGGCGAATATCTGGATATTTAACGCTTTTTTTGAAGAATTCGGGCGGAAACAATGGACAAAAAGATGTTGTGCAGGAGTTTTGTCCAAGGCTCCTAGTGGTCTGTTAAGTTATAATTCAACCACAAATTATAAACTTAACAGACCACTATTGCGGCAGCAAACCATTATTTTAAAAAGACCTTGTACTTGTACCTGTCGCCGCGGATAATGCTTTCACAGAATTCTACGGTTTTATTATTTGCCCGGGTAATCCTTTCAAGATAAATTCCGGCAGCATTTTTGTTAATATCAAGGTAGAGAGCATTTTCACCTTCTATCAAAACTGCTTCAAAAGTCTCTTCAGCCTCGTCGGGCGCAATACCGTAAGAGTTTTTTAAAGCGTTGTAAAGGCCGTTTGACGATATCATGCCTTTAGTCATTTTGGGACATATGCGGACAGGTATATAGGAAGTTTCTATGGCAAAAGGCTCGCCGTTGGCAAGCCTTAGACGTTTAAGGCTGTAGACAGCGGAATCTGCGGGGATGCTCAAATGCTTTGAAACATTTTGTCCCGGGTTTATTGTTTTAAAGCAAAGTATTTTTGTAGAAGGGGTATACCCCATACTCTTAATATCATCACTAAAGCTGTAGAAGTTTGAAAGCCGTTGAACCAGCTTAGGTGCTGTAACAAATGTCCCTTTTCCCTGTTTTCTATATAAATACCCCTCCGATTCCAGCTCATCCAGTGCCTGCCTCACCGTAATCCTGCTTACATTATACATTTCACACAGTCTTCTTTCTGCAGGTATTTTTGAATTGACGCACCATTCCGAGCTTTTTATTTTATGGATAAAAATCTCTTTTAGCTGCTTGTATAATGAAACACAGGAATTTTCATTTAAATGCATATCATTACCTCTTTCACACGGTTATGTCCATATAATATAATTTATTATATATATAATCAAGAGCTTTGTTTGGGCGCCTTCCCATATAATTATTAAAAAAACGAAGTATTTGGAAGATAATAAGTGTTGATGGGGTTTAATTGGTTATAACCATACCCAGGGTATTTTTTTGACAATTAATATAATGTTATAATGGTTATAACCATTATAATTATTAAACATTAACAACAAGAGTCTTTAAAAAGTGATGCATTTGATTAAAAAATGAAAGCTTTCGACATTTTTTGTTTAGTGCTAAAATTGGGAGGGGTTAATTGATATGAGTTTTACGTTTAACGAAATATACGGACAGTACAATGCTTTAAGAAAAACCTGTGAATACCTGTCGCTCCGTAAGAATGAGATACTGGATTTTTACCGGTCAAAAATGCCGAAATCGATAACTTATACGGGCTGCGGCTCAAGCTACTGCCTTTGCAAATCGGGTGAATTCTCTGCAAAAGTAAGGCTTGGTATGCCTTCAGCAGCAATTCCTGCGGGAGATTTAATGCTTCATTACGGCCACTATAAGAAATTTCTCAACGGTACAATGCTGGTTGTGCCTTCCCGTTCAGGAAGCACAAGTGAAATTTTGAAAGCCGTTGAAAACACAAAATCCCTGATGCCTTTACCTGTTATGTCTATCTGCTGCGTTAAAGATTCGGCCTTATCGAAAATTTCTGATTTTACCCTGGAAATGCCCTGGGCTTTTGATAAAAGCGTCTGCCAGACAAGCACGGTCACAAACCTGTATACCGCAAATCTTTTAATACTTGCTTATTTAAGCGGTGATAAAAAGCTTGAGCAAAGTATTAAAAGGGCAATAGACATAGGTGAGGGCATGATGAGCACTTATAAGGAGAAATTAAAGGCTGCTGCACAAAAGGAGTGGTCCGACACGGTTATTCTTGCAGACGGTGAAATACAGGGAATAGCTGCCGAGGCCGCAATAGCATTTACCGAAATAGCGGAGATACCAGGACGCTTCTACCATGTGCTTGATGTAAGGCATGGCCCTATGGTACTGGTAAATAAAAATACTCTGGCAATAATATGTTTAAGCCCTGAAGGCTTTGAGTACCAAAAGGACCTTGTGGATGACATAATAAAAAAAGGTGCAGGGGTGGTTACCTACAGCAGTATGCCTGTTGAAAAAATTGACGGGGCAGAACTCCATGTGACATCGGAGGCTGAGCTTGACAGGGCTGTTCAAGGTATTCCATTCATATTCATATCCCAGGCGCTTGCTTTTTACAAATCCGAACTTATGGGTACAAATCCGGACAAACCCAGGGGCCTGGAAGCGTGGGTCAAGCTTTAAAAGCGTGTTGTTAAGGAGGAGGCAGGATGGAAAAAAGGTATGATATAATTGCGGCGCTGGATATTAATCTGGATATTATAATAAATGCGGAAAACACGGATCTCCAATTCGGGCAAAAAGAAAAAATGATTGCCGGCTACAATTTTGAGATGGGTGGTTCATCCTGCATATTTGCATCCCAGGCAGCAAGGCTGGGGCTAAAAGCTGCGGGGATAGGCGTTGCGGGAGATGATTTACCTGGAAGCTTAATGGTGGATAAATTAAAAGCTTCAGGTGTCATTACCGGTCATTTAAGGATTGACAGCTCTATTAAAACAGGGGTATCGGTTATTTTATGCAAAAACGGGGACCGGGCAATACTGACTTATCCGGGAACAAATGACGGGGTATTTCCCCAGGATTTTACGGATGATTTGTTGAAAAACTCTCGCCATATGCACATAGGAAGCTATTACCTCATGAAAAGGTTAAAGCCTCATTACGGCAATATCGTGCGGAAAGCCAAAAGTTTTGGCCTGACAATAAGCATGGATACCAACTGGGATCCGGATGAAAAATGGAACGGGGAAATATGGGAAGTGCTTCCCTATGTAGATATATTCATGCCCAATGAAAACGAGGCCATGGCAATTGCAGGAAAGGACAACATACAGGATGCCGTTGAAAAATTTGAGGGCATTGTGCCCGTACTTGTAGTTAAAAGGGGAAAAGAGGGGGCGGCAGCGTACAGTGGAGGCAGAGAATATTTTTGCAGGTCCCTGGATGTGGACGTGGTTGATACCATAGGGGCCGGTGACAGCTTTGACGCAGGTTTTGTGTATGGATTTCTTTCGGGATATGATATTGAAAAATGCCTTAATATAGGAAGCATTTGCGGCAGTATGAATACTACAAAAGCGGGAGGAACAGCCGGTCAGGTATGTAAGGAAAAGCTGGCTAAGATGATTAAGGAGCGAGATTAGCAATATACTCATTGTATTTAAAAAATAAAGGATACTTGCAGCTATCTCATTTTTATATAAAAGAGGCATGGCAAGAATGGAGGAAGCATGGTGATTAAAAATATCAAAGCCGCTTCCGTGCAGTTTAATCATGCACACGGCGACAAGGAAGCAAATTTTTATAAAATAAGGCAATATATAAAAGAGGCGGCAAGTAAGGATGCTGATATTATAGTTTTCCCGGAAATGTGTATTACAGGATATTGGCATGTGCGGCATCTTGCCCGGGAAGAGGTTGCCGCTTTGGCAGAACCTGTGCCGTCGGGGCAATCAACCCGGGAGCTGTTGAAGCTGGCTGCAGAGTATGATATTAATATTGGCGCCGGGTTAATTGAAGAGGGAGATGACGGTAATTTTTATAATACTTATATAGTTGCAATGCCTGACGGTAAAATTGCAAGCCACCGGAAGCTCCACTGCTTTATCAACGAGAATATGTCTTCGGGCAGTGAATATACGGTTTTTGAAATCCGGGAAGGATGGAAAGTCGGGATACTTATATGTTATGATAATAATATTATTGAAAATGCACGCATAACTGCTATGAAGGGTGCCCAGCTTCTTTTGGCTCCCCACCAGACAGGGGGATGTGAAACAATCAGTCCCGGATGTATGGGGCTTATTGACCCGCTGCTGTGGAAAAACCGAAAGGAGAACCCTCAAGCAATAGAAGCTGAATTCCGGGGGCCAAAGGGACGCGGCTGGCTGATGAGATGGCTTCCTGCCCGTGCCCATGACAATGGAATGTTCCTGGTTTTCAGTAATGGAGTGGGTCTTGACGACAATGAAGTGCGCACGGGAAATGCCATAATTCTTGACCCATACGGAGAGATTCTTACTGAAACATGGAAGGCAGGCGACGATATGATTACGGCAGAGTTGGAGGCGGACCGTCTGCACAATTGTATCGGGCAGCGCTGGATTATGGCAAGGCGTCCGGAATTATACGGAATGCTGGCACTTCAAACCGGTAAGGAAAGAGATACACGCAAGCTGAGGTTTGAAGAGTAGCATCAAATTTTCATAAGTATATCTACTGTTATATTAAGGAACGATTAAATATCAAAAAATCCCACGCTTCAAAATCGGGTTTTATTATTCAATCATTCCTTAGCGAATGTTTTTAATATACAAAGCAAATTGCGCAATTAGTTTTAAGCAAGAAACATTCTAAATGCTGTATATATTATGCTCTAATTTGGATATTGCTTGACGAGAATATTTTGTACACTTATATAATGTTAATTGAAGGGTTGGCATCAAGCCTTCCAATAGACTCCATAATGCGAAACAATATCCTTGTCCTTGCAGAATTCATTGTATACGGTTGAAAGACCGGCCTTTTCCAAGAGCTTTAACTCCTGCCTGCTGGCGATAGGAAATGCCACCTTGAATTCCCTTTCAAATTCTGGGAATTTCCTGCGCAAGCCTTTTTGCTGCTCGGGAACAAGATCATGAGCTTCAACCCTTACGCCCTTGCTGATGACCCCAAAGTCTATGATGTGCTTCAAGAACTCATTCTCAATAGAGGCATATCCGGATTTCCCGGCGAGGTTTACCTGTTCCTTCGGGTCCTTCACCCTGTCGTATAATTCGCTGTATCCGGTAAAAGGATAATAACAGTAACGATACCTTTGGTTTTCCGCTGTCTTGATGCTGTCACAGAACTCACTGAAGTTTACCTCCCGGGGATGCTTGGGATTTTTACGTGCCAAATCGATCAGGGAAAGGGAAACCCCTATACTCCGGTCTGCTCCCGCTATATCCAAAAGTGTTCCCGGAATATCAATATTTCCGGCCAGACTTGATGAACGGGTATTAGGAATAAGCCCGGGATGATTGGATACAATCATGGGGATAGCGAGTTGGCCGTGGTAGGGAAAAGGTCCCTTGGAATCAAGTCTTAAATCACCCAGCATATCCCCGTGGTCTGCCGAGAATATAAAGGTGGTGTTTTCCGCCAGGCCAAGAGATTCCAGCTTGCGTATCACCCTTCCGATTTGCTTGTCAATCTCCACAATCACTTCAGCATAGGCTGTCCGCCTCTTCATGGTATCATCTAAAGTTTTCTGTATATTGGCAAATACTTCCCTGTACATGACAACGGGGGGGACATCATCCTCCAAACGCTCAATGGGAATAGGAAGTTTTTCGGTATCCACTGTTCCTTTTACCTCTCGGGGAGGGTCAAAAGGCCCATGGGGGCCCTGGAAGGAAATCCAGGCTAAAAAGGCTTTGTCAGGATGGGTCTTCGCATGAGATTCTATAAAATCAATGGCTTTGGAAGCAATCCAATGTTCATGGTACTCCTCTTCCGCAAATTGAAACTCATAACCATTATGATTAAACATTTTTGAGACTTCGGGATGCCTTTCCTTCATCCATTGGAGGTATTCCTCCCGTTTTCTCAGCCGCCCTTCTTCCATGAAAGCCACATGCTGAAAACCCTTGGGATCATCGGCAGGGAAATGATGCAGCTTGCCAAAGGCTCCGGTGGCATAGCCCAGCCCATTCATTCTCTCAGCAATATATTCCACACCTTCCCGGAAGGGTACGTCATTGGTCCACACACCGTGATCGGATACATAACGGCCTGTCATCATGCAGGCCCTTGCCGGTGCACATACGGTGGACTGGGTAATGGCATGGTCAAAGACCACGCCGTTCTCCGCCAAAAGACCAAGGTTGGGGGTGGGGACGGCTTCACACCCATATGCTCTCAAAAAATCAGGTCTTAGCTGGTCACAGAGTAATACAACTATGTTTCGTTTCTTCATTAATTCCATTCCTCCCTATCAATAGCAATTTGATTTATTAAACTGCCAGTGGACTCAAGGTACTAGGAATTATACTACTGTTTCATCGTTTTTTAAATATAAGATATTAAGGTTTTTTTATAAATAACTAACTTAATAAAGCACGGACAGAGCTTCTTATATTTAATTCCGGAACCAGCCTGATATTTCTGATTTTATTTCCTGTTGTGCCGTGGTCTATCCTTTCCAGGAGGATTTGTGCGGCGGTCTGCCCCATTTTGTATGTCTTTTGCCCGACGGTTGTAAGGGGCGGATTTATTAAAGATGCCCATTCGGTCTCATCAAATGATATGATTGACACCTCCTCCGGCACCCTCAGGTTCATTTCATTGACCGACTTAAGTACATTTAATGCAATTTTGCCGCTGCCTGCAAATATTGCAGTGGGCCTTTTATTGCCTGTCATAAGGCCGGTAACGGATTTACGGATAAATTCCATATCATTGTGGCGGGGACTGGTTACAATATACTCATCCCTTATGGGAACGCTCCATTCAGCCATAGCAGCCCTGTACCCTTCAATCCGTTTTAAATGGGTACTTACGGACAGAGGACCTGAAAATGCGCATATTCTGGTATGGCCCATTTCAAGTAAATGCTTCACAGCCATTTCGGCGCCAAGCATGTTATCGCTTTCAACCGTATCACACTTAAAAGAAGTAGAACTGCGGTTAATTAAAACAATTGGCTTATCCAAGCCGCCCAGTTTATTTTCAAGCTTTTCAAAGCTGCTTGTGGGAGAGAGAATAATACCGTCTACCCTGTGGTTTATGAGTGTATCAAGGTATTTCCCTGCCTTTTCCCAGTCCTCGTCACTGTTCCCAACCACAACGATATAGCCCTTCCTTCCTGCCGCATCTTCTATGCCCCTTACTATGGGAGAAAAGAAAGGATTTGAAATGTCCGAAACCACTACACCTATCAAATTTGTAGCATTCAGTGCAAGGGACCTGGCAACCCTGTTTGGCTTGTAGTTGAGCTTTTCCACAGCCCTGGCTACCTTTTCCACAGTTTCAGGATTCAAATTATGCTTGCCGTTAATTACATATGATACCGTAGCAATGGAAACATCAGCCTCTCTTGCCACATCATAAATATTAGCCAATAGTCATCACCCTATCTGATTTAAGCGCTTAAAAATATTTTAGCATATATATTTATGTAAATCAATCTGTTATTTTTTGTGCTTCCCCATTTTAAAAATAGGTATAAATTTACGCGTATAATGAACCATTTATCAGTCCAATCATTAAGAAAAAGTAAGTGTCTAGAACCTTGAAAAAGGCTACCCGGCATATTCACCATCCGTAGTCCAGATGCCCCGGCACTTACCTGGTGTATATTCTACTTGCGTACAAGTAAATAGATTGTTCACCAGGTAAGTGCCGGGCAATTTACGCCTTTTTCAAGAA
>JANQLN010000142.1 GCA_028280575.1 Clostridia bacterium | reverse complement strand
TCCCTTTTCCAAGGCTTCTACAATCGGATTATCTTCCGGTACAAATTCTGCCGGCATCTGTACCAGCAGCTTCAATTCAACAGGCTCAGCCTGTTCCTCAGCCGCTGTCGTTTTTTCTCCGGCAGCTTTTGTTGTCGCTGCCTCGGTTTCATTTTCTTCATTGTCCTTCTTGCCGCAGCCCGCAAGTACCACCGCGGTTATCAGAATAATGGACAAAATGAAGGTGGTGCTTCTAATCACTTTACTTCTCATAACTAATTACCTCCTTATTTTTTATTAATCAAGCTTTTCCTTGATGATTTATCCCTTCACGGCGCCAACCATAATACCCTTTACAAAATATTTTTGTAAAAACGGGTACAAACACAATATTGGAACTATGGCAACAATAATTACCGCGTATTTGATATTCTCCGGCGGTATATCCGAAATTGAAGTGTCGTCGTTTAAAAGCGGGTTGGATATTATTACAATTTCCCGAAGCAGCAGCTGCAGAGTCCACTTGCCCCTGTCTCTTATATATACTATTGCATTAAAAAACGAGTTCCATCTAAGTACAGCATAAAACAAGGACAAAGTAGACAGAATAGGAGCCGAAAGGGGTATTACAATCCTTGCAAAAATAAACATCTCAGACGCGCCGTCAATTTTTGCGGCTTCTTTTAAGCTGCCGGGAATAGATTCAAAGAAATTTTTCATGAGGATAACATAAAATCCCGACATGGAACCGGGTATAATAAGCGCCCAGAGCTTATCAAGCAACCCCAGGCTTCTTACAAGATAAAAATTTGGTATCAACCCCCCATTAAACATCATTGTAAATATAATAAGCTTCATAAACAACCCCTTGCCTCTAAGGCCTCTATTGGATAGGGGATAAGCCAGGGTGGAAGTAAGAAACATACTGAAAAAAGTCCCTACAAAGGTTACAATCAAAGTGTTTTTATAGCTTGATAAAATCAAGGGGTGGCTAAATACCCACTTGTATGGAAGCAAATTTATTCTATCCGGTATTACCATTAAAGGATTCATTACATATGCACTGTGCTCACTTAAGGATACGGCAAGCAGATTTAACAAAGGATATATTGTAACTATAGTAATTACTGTAAGCAGTAAGTAAATTATAACATTTACAAAATCCAACTTTTTTTTCATGTTTTAAATTATCCTTTCCAAGTTTTGTTTACCACAGGCTTCCTTCCTTATTGCCTCTTTTTGAGAATTTGTTGCTTCCGACGATAAGAATAAATCCGACAATAGACTGGAACAGCCCTACTGCGGTAGCATAACCGAAATTACCCTCTTGAAGTCCGACCCTGTAGGTATAAGTTTCAAAAACATCGGCAACATTATAAACCATAGGGCTGTATAATAAAAATATCTGTTCAAATCCATTGCTTAAAATACGTCCAAGCCTGAGGATTAACAATACAATAATTGTACTCATGATACCAGGCAGCGTTATATGCCATATCATTTTCAGCCTGTTGGCCCCATCTACAATTGCAGCTTCGTACAAATTTGGATCAATACCTGATAATGCAGCCAAGTATATGATTGTTCCCCAACCTGCCTGTTTCCATATTTCTGCAGATATTACTACCTGCCTGAAATATTCCGGTTTTATTAAAAGATTGACAGGCTGGACGCCAAAAACTCCTAAAATACTGTTAAGCACCCCCTGGGAAGTGGGTGCCAGAACATTGCTGACTATTCCTGCAACAACAACCCATGAAATGAAATGGGGTATATAAATTATTGTCTGTACAGACCTTTTGAAAGCAATGCTTCTTACCTCATTTAGCATCAGTGCCAGAATAATAGGTGCGGGAAATCCCAGTAAAAGCCTTAAAAAGCTGAATCCCAGGGAATTTTTTAATATTGAATAAAAAGCTTCCGAGTTAAAAAGGTAATTGAAGTTCTGAAGCCCTATCCAGGGACTTTCCCATATACCTTTTACAACATTCAGCTCTTTAAAAGCAATTAATATGCCATATATCGGCACATAGTGAAATATAATCAAATAGATCATACCCGGAGCAAGCAGTATATAAAGCCACTTATTACCCAGCACATATTTTAAGAAGGATTCCTTTTGTCTTTCATGAAACAGATTATTGTCCACTTTAAGAAATTTGCCCAATATATTCCTCCTTTCAATATGCATGTTATTGATAATACAACTATACCGTAATACAGCATGCCATGCAATTACACTGTTTCAACCTAATTGTGCAGGCCTTTGAACATGGGTGATATTAATTTTTAAATATGCTCTTTTTAAAGGTGACTTTATTTAACCATAGGTAGCACTATTTTAACCACGCTTCCCTTATTGACGGCACTTTGTACCGTAATACCGAATTCTTCGCCAAAGACCAGTTTAATTCTCTGGTTTACATTCCTAAGCCCGATGTGATGGCTGTGTCTTACATACTCTTTGCTCATATTATCATTAATCTTCTTTACATCCTCTTGAGTCATACCTGCTCCATTATCTGATATTTCAATAATTACATGCTTATCTTGAGTAAAACCTCTGATTTTTATCAGCCCTTTGCCTTTTTTTGGCTTTACGCCATGATAAATGGAGTTCTCAATAACAGGCTGCAGCATTATCTTAATAACCTTAAACATAATTATTTCAGGGTCAATGTCCCATACTACCTTGAACTTATCCTTATATCGGACTTCCTGGATTTCCAGGTAGCTCTTTACGTGTTCAATATCCGTATAGAAAGGGACCATGTTTTCCTCGGTCTTAAGGCTGATACTTAAAAGCCTGGAAAGTGAGTTGATAAGCTGTGTAGCCTTGTTTTCGGCCTTGGTTAAGGACAAAACCGTCCAGTTGATTGTTTCCAGGGTATTATAAAGAAAATGCGGGCTGATTTGTGACTGGAGAGCCCTGGTCCTTGATTCATTCAGCAATTTAAGCCGTTTTACAAGCTCATCCTCCATCTGCCTGTTTTTATCAAGGGTATTAAGAATGTTTGCCGTTATATATTTGAACTCGTCACTGTTTGCATTGCCGTCGGATAAAGCAGCATGGTCAAAATCATTAAGCACGGTTATCAGGTTCCTTACAGGCTTAAAGATCCTGGTGGAAACCAGGAATGCAATAGCCATGGCGAACAAAATACTAACACCTATGAAAAAAGCTATAAACTGCCTTAATTTCAAGGTTTTTTTTTCATATTCTACCAAGGGAATCAAGGATACATATTTAAAATCGTATTCGTCTAATTTGGAAGAGGCAACTGCCAGCACTCCGTCTATTTTATCCAGCTTTTTTATTACCGGTCCTTCGTAAGACATAATTTCTCCGTCGATAAAGCCGGTATCCCTTATGTTTCTGTTAATAAATGAAAAATCGTTACTGTAAAGTATTCTGCCCTTTCCATCCGCTATATAAAGGTTTTCAAAATGCTTGCTGCTTACATTGCCAATAAGCCTGTTCAGTCTTAATATATCAATATTAATCATTACCACACCCTGTTTTGTTTTTTCGTATATGGGTGCCATTCTAAAGGTTGTAATGAAGTTATAGTAATCGTCGCTGCTGCTGTTTTTACTTACCTTGCGTACGCTTATCCACGATTTTTCATGTGCTTTTTTACTTTTATATTCATGGTACCAATGATTATCGCAAAATTCCTCTAAGTCCATTCCGCTTTCAACCGACGAAATAATTTGGCCTCGTTTTTGAGAATAAAGATACGTGGAACTAATATAATCGCTGGTTATTGCCGATACGCCTAAAGCATTATAGATATTTTTATACTCCTCAAGTGTCCCATAATTTATATTTTCCGGCTTTGAACTGCTTAAATACTTCAATACCCTGCTGTCGGTGGCAATTCTTACAGACAGCTTGTCATTTTCACGCATTATCATATCAAACATGTCGCCCACCTTATTTAGGACATTCATATTTGAAGCCGCAATTTCATCTTTCATTATGGTATTGTAATACCTGTATACTAAAACACTCAGTCCCGCAAGAGGCAGAACGACAACTATCATTATAAGTATAAAGTTTTTTATAAAAATACTATTGAATTTGTAGTTTTTAATGTAATACCAAATACTGTTTTTTTCAAGCATTGTTACCCCGCCTCATTTATTATTAATTTTGGTTCTGTATTCCGTAGGAGTGCAGCCTGCATAATTTTTAAAAATTCTATAAAAATGCCTTGTACTTTTGTAGCCTACCATATTTCCAATTTCATATATCCTGTACCCAGGCTGTCTTAGAAGCTCTTTAGCCTTTTGCATTCTCACTTTAACTATATAATCGGAAAAATTTTCACCTGTTTTTTGCTTAAATAAACGGCTTAAATATACGGGGCTTAAAAACGATATATTTGAAACCCCGTCTAAGGTAATGTCCCTGGAGTAATTGTCATTTATATACTGCCGGACCCTTTCTATAACGTTTATATGCGCACTGGTACGGTTAGCCTTTACAAATTCAATAATTTCACAAAGCCGGCGTATACCCCAGTTTTGTATTTTTTCAACAGTATCCAGCTGTCCTGTTTTGTCATATTTGAATTGGCATTCTATTCTGCCGTCTATTTGAATATCCATATTTTCTTTTATCGTTGCAAACAAACCTACCATAAAATAATGAACTACTTTTATGTCCATATTTTTCAATTCAGCCATTAAACTTTGAAAAAGGCTGTTTGCACATTCCCTGTCGGCATTGCGAACATGTGCTACCAGGAGGTTCTTTTTTTCATTTAAGCTTAAAAAGTCCTTTTCACTTATAATGTGCCTGATGTCCTTTGAAGCTTCTTTTTTCAAAGGGCTTTCGGCAATTGCTTTCATGGCAAGCTCCAACATGCTTTTGTATTCTTTGGCTCCTTTATATTCAATACGTATTCCAAAAATACTTTTAGCATTTTTATCCGCCTTTAAAAAGTGCTTTTTTATAAGCTTATCAATAGCTATATCATATTTCCTATCGGGAAAAATTGAAATAACCTGTAAAGCACTGTTATTATAAAGTATGGGGATATATGCAAAACCATCGTCGTTAAAGTTTAAAAAGTTTTTGATTATTATACTGCTGTTGCTTTTTTCGCTGTTTATCTTAATGTTTTCAGTGTTCTCCCATGATAATCCCGCATCTACCAAACATATTCTTTTACCTGCCAAGCCGTTATAAATGAATTTAAGTTTCTTATCAATTTCCTCTTCATTTTTTAAAGCTCCCGTCAACAGGTCCGTAAAAAACTGTTCCTGCAGCATTTCCTTCAGCTCTTTGTTTTTCTTTCGTTCTATCTCATTTTTTTCCTTATTAATTAATTCATTATCCAATTGCTCTTTGATTTCACTGAAAACCCTGTTTATTTCATTAAGCTGTGTAGGCTTTAAAAGGTAATGTGTTACGTTATGCTGTAATGCCTGCTTGGCATACTCAAAATCCCTGTATCCGCTTATGATAACGACTTTTATCGGCAGATTGTTCCTGTATATGTACAAAGCCACATCCAGACCTGATACAAAAGTCATTTTAATGTCTGTCAATATTACATCAACCTTGTTGTCTTTAATATATTTAAGAGCGTCCTTTCCGTCGCTTAGGCATGCCTCAATTTGAAATCCCATTGAATTCCAATCTACAATAGAATTTAGTCCATCACGAATTATTTGTTCATCATCAACAATTAATACTTTATATAACATGATAATACCCCTATGGACAAGAACTCTATTAAAATATTAGCATACAATACGCCTGTTTTCAATTCATAATTAAAACCATTCAGATTTTTTTCAGATCCTTTATATTGATAAAAGTAAAGAATACTGGTTGAAACTAATACGAAAATTTTCCTCAGCAGCTAACATAAATTTTAGAGTTGACAGAGTACTATATGTAATGTCATAATGCAAGAATTAAGTCTTTTCAGCTGCTGTAAACCCTTATTTCATATACTGAAGCCCTTGGGGAGCCATGTGTATTTAATATGCGGACCCTCATACGGCCGGCACATATTTTTTGTTCCAATACATGCTTGCAAAACCTTAAATAATTATCCCTTACCTCAATAACCCTGTCAGGCTTGTCGCATTCGTTTATCCGGGAGCTGCCAGGATAAAACTCAATATCATAATCCCTGGCAAGCTCGGCGGGTAATCCCTTAAATGGTATGTCATGGATATTTTTGTCTATGGATATTTGAAGCTGCCTTTCATTGGATAAATTTGAGTCAAATTTTATATGAATTTCACTGATTTCAACTTTTTCTTTAAACTCAAGCTCAATCCATGATGCCATTTTGGACATCCAGCAGTTTTTACCAGTTTTTTCTGTTCGGGCAATACCGTTTGTGACATCTTCTGCCTTAAAGCCTTTTTCCGTTGAAGATGCATTTACTTTTGCATAACGTGCGGCGTCGGCTTTAGCAGTATTTTTATATCCCGGTATATAACAGTCATCCTTTAAAAGGTTTTGCTGGAGTTCACTAACATAAGGCAAAATACCTTTAGGCATACAGCCTTTTTTTATAGCCATTGAAGCTGCTGTTCCTACAGCCTGCCCGCCCACAGCACAGGTTGCCATTACACGTGTGGAGCCGAAAGCCATATGGGTTGCGCTTATATTCCTTCCCGCCATCATAAGGTTTTTTACATTTTTAGAATAATAACAGCGATAAGGTATCGTATACACCCCGTCAAATTTTATAAAATTAGTAGGGTATGCTTCCTTATTCCATATTCCTCCGGGAGCATGTATATCCATGGGCCATCCCCCGTAAGCAACCGCATCTTCAAATATCCTGTTGCTTAAAACATCCTCTTCACAGAGTACATAATCCCCAAGTATGCGTCTGCTTTCCCTTTTCCCGGGTAAAAACTGCACCCAGTCCAGAGCATAATTATCTGCCCCATGGTCACCCCTGTTTTTTATGTGGTCCCATACACCGTATAAAACCTTCAACAGCTCATCCCTTATCTTTTCCCCATCTAAAATGGTATCCAGCTTTCCGTCTCCTCCGACTTCTATCCACCAGAAACCGGAATCTATGTTGTAGTACTCCATATTGTCTTCATATGTACAGTGCTTCCGGTTTTTTAAATCTTCCTCGGTGAAGGTGTATGCCCATCCCGGTTTTTTAAAATGAACAGGATACCCCAGGTTAACAGCTTTGAACATAAGGGTGCTTCCAAGAGTAATATTGTCTTTTTTTTGAGGGGCATGGCTTTCGTTAAAATCGCTTTTTCCTTCCCTGCCCACATTGTATTGCGCTCCTGATGCATATGCCAAAAACCCGTCTCCCGTAGAGTCAATAAAAATCCTTCCTGTAAACAGGAACCATTTTTCAGTTGTAAGCTGTCTTGCGGATATGCTTTTAATAATATTGTCTTCTACATCACAATCAAGCACAACCGTATTGAGATATAAATCAAGATTGTGCTGAAAATTTACTTTTTCCCAGAGTATGGTATCAAGAACATGAAATGATTTTGCAGGATTTCTAAACCTGTTTTCAAGCAATATTTCTTCTATTATACCTGTTTCTCTTACATTTTGTTTTTCTCCTCCGCATGACGCCCCGCAAACATGCATCCTTATTTCCGAGCTCGCATTTCCTCCTAAAACAGGCCTATCCTGTATAAGTGCCGTTTTTGCGCCATGCCTTGCTGAAGCAATTGCCGTACATATGCCGGACAAGCCTCCTCCTGCTATAACTACTTCATATTCTTTTTTTAGAAATAATCTTTTGTTTTCCATAATGCTAACCCCATGCTTGCAGGGCCACAAAGCTTAGCACAGTCTCAATAAGTGTGTTAAAGCCCAATATCAATACATTTTTGCATTATTTTGTTCCACCCGTTATATAACTGTCCAAAATCTCCGCTTATATTGATAAATCCTGCACCCTTTTTTCTCAGCCTTTCTGCCTGCTCAACTGAACCTGCAACTGTACCCCACCATTTGTTCCCATATTTTTTTACTGCCTCCGATACTATATCGAAAGCTTTATCTAAAAATCCTTTTGAAAAAGCACCATGCTTTTTGGCGCTTTGCACAAGGTCACTGGGTCCTATGAACAATATATCCACTCCTTCGACATCAAGAATTTCATCAATGCAGCCAAGGGCTTCCATATCTTCAATCTGTACCATTACAAATGTTTCCTTGAGGGCCCACTCAATACACTTTTCGGCAGGGTGGGTCATATAGTCGAATGCCATACCTGTAAAGTCCATACCTCGTAATCCCTGCGGATAAAATCTGGCATTCCTCACCGCCTGCTCCGCGTCCTTCCTGTCCATGCAGTGGGGAACCATAATTCCTGCCGCACCGTCTTCAAGAGGTCTGAAATAATCAAGATATCCCCTTTTTTTTATCCTGACAACACAATCTGCTCCCTTAAATGCTGCTTTTGCTATACACTCTCTTACCTGCCTTTCAGACACCGGTTTATGCTCCATGTCAAGCCATAAGCAGTCAAATCCAAGGCTTGCCGCCATTCCTGCAAAGGAAGCACATCCTGAACCAATCTGTGTTGAAATGACACATTCTCCCCGGCGCAGTTTCTCCAAAACCCTGCTTTTTCTCATAAAAAACCGTCTCCCTGTTTTTTTGGTTATTACTTATAAAAATATACTATTTGCAAACAGTGAACGAATAAAGCCTTGCCGCCCACATTGTGAGCTTAAGCCTTATACACCTGCCGTCAAGGCTGGAAAGGTCCGTCCTGCCGTTCCAGCTTAAGGTATGGCAGGTGCTGTCGCCCTTAAAGGTATCAAATTTATCTTCCGTAAATTCTTCAAAGGCATTTTCATGGAATGGTCCTTTAACTATCATGGGCTTATCGGGCAAATGGGGCAGCCCTTTTTCAACATCAATGATTTCAACATTTACATATCCGTTTGGAGCCCATGCGTTTATAACAATTTTGCTTCCTTCCATTATAAAAGGCCTTGTTAATAAAACGCCTTGTTCCTTTACCGATATATTATCCTCTTTCAAGGAGGCCTGTGACTTTGTTGCCATAACATTTGAGCTGGTACAGTCAAGGCATACAAATCCATCTTTTCTCAGCCAGCCTATTCCAATTGCTGACCTTTTGTTTTGCAGCAAGTCATTATGCCTTGAAGCCGAGCCCCTATAAAGGGTCATTAATTTGCCTTTAAAATTCGTAAACAGGTTTGAAGGAGAAACATAATAACTGTCAAATTCCCCCAGGTTACCCAGCGGAATAACTGTGTTGTAAGTCCTTTGCCATGTTATACCGTCCCTGCTGTATGCAAGCTCTACATCGAGTGTGGACGAAGTAGAGCTGTAGAATTTATGCAAAAGTCCTATGAATATGCCGTTATGCTTAAAAACAGGCATATCGTAAAACTCATCTTCATCCTGGGGTATAAGTACATTTGAAGGCTGGGTCCAGCTTTCCAAATCATTGCTCACCGATACTGCAATCCTTCTTTTCCAGTGCCCCGCATATACATTGGGCCTTATATACAAAAACCACTTTTTTTGCTGCTCGCAGTAAACAATTGACAGGTGTGTATCGTTCATACCTTTTATAACCGGGTTTTTTTCATATTCGGTCCATTTGATACCGTCGGGGGAAAAGGATATTTTAACACCCATGTCATCATAAACCATTATGTATTTTTTTTGAGCATCTGTTTTATCGGGATTCTCAACAACAGTCTGCCCGCTGGCATGAAGATTTCCTCTTGCAACAATGCTATTGTAAGGACAATTCTCAAAATAGCCATTTTTATATACAGGTTTTTCCCATTTGTATAAATCCTTTGACTGTGCATGGCACACATAGTATGTACGTTTTTTTATGCCGTTTATATCAATGTCCACAGGCACGTCATACCAAAGTAAATACCTGTTTTGCTCCTCATCCTTTAAATAGCTTATATAGCCAGGCCCCACAGGTTCTTCCCATTCCCTGTCCTTTGTCATAACAGGATTTGCTTTATCCTTTTCAACGGAAAAAAATCTTCTTCTGATACCGCTCATATCCTCTATTATATAATTGTCAAAAAACTCCTGGGTATAATTTCCTGGCTTTATAGGCTTGATTCCGTATAAATACATTGTAACACTCCTTAATATTTCCCAAGCATAAAAAATTATTTCTTTTGTACATGATAATCCAACGGGATTTTCATGTCAACAGACAATAAAATTAATTTTCGTCATTCAGCCTTTGATTTTATCAAATTAACCATTGGGGATAGTTTTTTCTTAAATAATCTACCAGCTTTTCAAATACTTCATCAGTATTTGTTTCATATGGAGGTAAAAGCCTTAACGGAAAATTATTGTTTATAAGTTTCATATACATTTTATCATAAGCACCGTCTATTTTCGGCACATCTGTTATTTTGTGAATATATTGGTTTATTTCACAAAGCTCATTCTGGTATTCATTTATATTATACAATTTTTTTTGCTTGCAGAAATGAAAATATTCCCAGGCTCTTTTAAAATTTATACTGCCCATTGCAATCAGATATCCGCATTCTCCGGCAATACATGCATATCCAAAAGATATATCGGTAAGATAAAACTGAAGCGGAGTATCGGCTCTTACAAGTTTTAATATTTGTGCAAGCTC
The DNA here is from genome assembly GCA_028280575.1 of Clostridia bacterium. Classification (GTDB taxonomy): domain Bacteria; phylum Bacillota; class Clostridia; order Acetivibrionales; family STF1-152; genus JANQLN01. The sequence goes on along the minus strand of JANQLN010000142.1, from coordinate 2,687 downwards.
TCTTCCTGTGTATTTTACACCGACAAAGTTAGGGAATTCTCCGGCAGTCCCAAAAATATATATGTGATTAACATTGTTTTTTAACAAGTGCCTGATTCCACGCCTGTTTTCAATTCATAATTAAAACCGTTCAGATTTTTTTCAGATCCTTTACGGCTGCTCCTTCAATTAATTTTCCACTGTGTGAAAAGCGGGAGCCGTGACAGGGGCAGTCCCATGTTTTTTCTGCTTCATTCCATACTACTTCACACCCCATATGTGTACATGTTGCATCATGGGTATGAAGTTTTCCGTCAATATCCCTATAAACCGCAACCTTTCCGGAAGCCTGCCGGACGATTTTACCCCCGGATTTTTCAATGTCTTGAAAATTCGGGCTGCCTGTTGAGATTTTTCCTTTGATGAATTCCTTACCGACATACACCGTATTCTTAATTAGTTCCTTTGATGATGCGGACAAATCAAACCTTGAGGGATTAAAAACCTCCAACCAGGGATTTTTCCTGCCCATAATGAGATCGCATATTATCATGGCGGCAGCGGTTCCGCCTGACATTCCCCACTTTTTCATTCCTGTTGCTACAAAAATATTATCTTTTTTCGGGGTTAGATTTCCAATATAGGGTATATTGTCAATGGAAACATAATCCTGTGCGGACCACCTGTATTCTAAAGATTTAATGGAAAAGTTTTCATCGGTGAATTTTATAAGGGTTTTATAGTTGATTTCCGTATTATCGGTATGTCCTGTTATATGCCCTTCACCGCCTGCAAGCAAAAGCTCACTTTTTCCCGCCGGCTGCGTCCTGATTGATCTTACAGGGTCTTCCCCGCTTATATACATACCCGGTGTGAGCTTTTTGTTTACATATGATGCAGCTATATATGACCTGGAGCATTTCATTCTTGCAAAATACATGCCGGGTTTATCGTGGAAAGGATATTGGCTGGCAAGTACTGCTATTTTTGCCTTGATGCTGCCTTTATCGGTTTTTATTTTTACACCCTGCTGCTCCTCGTCGATTTTTACTGCCCTTGTGTTTTCATATATTGTCATATTCCTGCCTTTTATTGTATTTGACAGATGAATAAGATATTTAAGCGGGTGGAATTGGGCCTGATTATCAAATTTCACCGCACATTTTGTTTTAAAAGGCAGGTTTAGGTTGTCTGCATAAGCAGCAGGCAGTCCAAGGCTTTTTGCAGCATTAACTTCATCCTCGATTACGCTTTGGAAAGAATCAAAGCATGTATAGACATAAGCCGGCAGAATATTTAAATCACATTCTATTTTCATATTTTTAGCCGTTTTCACAATAAAATCTACGGCGCTTTGATTTGCGTCCGCATATTGCTTTGCTCTTTCCCTGCCAAAATTATCAATAAGATATTTATATATAAGCCTGTGCTGGGATGTTATCTTAGCAGTTGTATGGCCGGTAGTCCTGTTTAGTATCCTGCCTTTTTCTATCAGTACGAATTTTGCACCTTTATCCTTTAACAGTGCCGAAAGAGTAATACCTGTAATTCCTCCTCCTATTATGCATATATCTGTAGTTATATCCCCTTTAAGCCCAGGATATGATGCTTGTTCTGCAGATGCTATCCAATAGGATTTTGGAGTATCATTAAAGTTTTTTTGCTTATCTGACATTATCATACCTCCATTACTATACGGAACGTCTATAATTCTTGCAATCTAAAGCAGAATTATGACGCTACATATATTATTATATTTAACAGAGGTTTTCATACGGAGGCTTACATAACCCCATAATGCAAGAATTAAAGTCGTTTTATCTTCACGCAGATTCTACCATTTTATAGCCGACACCGAATACGGTTTGTATTTCGTTTGATTCGGGATGCTGGTCTTTAATTTTTTTACGGAGTCTTTGGATATGTACATCTACGGTTCTTGTATCTCCTGCATATTCGTAGCCCCATACCTTTTCAAGAAGTGATTCCCTTGTGAATACCTTGCCCATGTTTTTTAAAAAGAAAAACAAAAGGTCAAATTCCTTTGCAGATAAATTAACAGGTTCTCCATTTATTGTAACCTTTCTGCTTTCAGGAATTATTTCAACGGCTCCGTTTTTCAATATCTCGGTTGAAGATGTATCTGTTATTATGGAGGTTCTTCTAAGGAGTGCTTTTATTCTTGCTGTAAGCTCTCTCATATGAAAGGGCTTTGTCATATAATCGTCGGCTCCAAGCTCCAATCCCAGAACCTTGTCCACAAGGTCACTTTTAGCTGTAAGCATAATTATGGGAACCGGGTTTTCTAATGTTATTTTTTTACACACTTCATAGCCGTTTAGGTATGGAAGCATCAAATCCAGTACTACCAGATTGGGCTTAAAGCTTTTAAACTTTTCAATTGCATCCAGTCCGTCCTGGGAAACGGCAACCCTGTATCCTTCTGATTCAAGATTTACCCTTATAAGGTCGCAAATGGAAATTTCATCATCTACAACGAGTATCTTATTTGACATAATACAACACAATCCTCCAAAAAATAATTCTTGTCTTTAATTATAACATATTAATGGTTCTGATGAAAACCGGTTTGAAGAGCAATTTGCTTATGTTATGATTTTCTTAATGGAGCATACTAAATTTAGTAGTATGAATAATAAGCATATACAACATTTAGTATGCTCCTCGCTTGAATTTGATTAAGGCGC